>NZ_CEVWQM010000027.1:0-60277 GCF_982386235.1 Desulfotomaculum sp.
CTTACGGCAAATGCGGCTTACCAGTTCTCTAAGGACGGCACCACCTGGCAGACAGGCAATGTGTTCAGCGGCCTGACGGCAAGCACAGCGTATACCTTCTACCAGCGGGTGGCTGAAACTGCCGACACAGAAGCGTCGACGGCAAGCACGGGATTCAATGTGACGACAAATCCAAAGGGTGGCAGTGGTGGTTCCGGCGGTGGCGGCGGTTCCGCAGACAACAACAGTAGCCCTGTCCTTGTCACGCTACCCGCACCGGACAAGCCTAATTCTCCCACCCAGGGCGAAATCAAGGTTCCCGGCACAATGGACAGCAAGGGCAACGTCACAGTGAACATCACTGACAAAACCGTGACCGACGCCTTTGATAAGGCTCTGGCGGACGCCAAGAAAAACGGCAATGAGCAAAACGGCATCACTGTAGTACTCCGTGTGGACACCGGCAGCAAGACCGGCTCCCATGTTACGGTCAATCTGCCAAAGACCGTGCAGGATACCATCCTTGCAAAGAAAATCGTCAACATCCTTGTGGTGGTGGCCAACCCCGACATCCGAATCGGCATGGATTTGGCAACCGTGCAGGAAATCAATCAGCAGGCAAAATCGGATGTCAATATTACCGCCACCCGCACGGATAGCGGCAGGCTAACCGGGGAAGCGAAAAAAGCCATTGGCAGCCGTCCGGTATTCGACCTCACGGTGAACTACGGCAGCGGCAAACAGGTGCAGAGCTTTGGCGCAGGCAGCGTATCGGTAACCATCCCATACACCCTTGGCGCAAATGAAAAAGCCGGGAATGTGCAGGCGGTCTATGTGGACGGCAATGGAAAGGTACACTGGCTCACCAGTTCTGTTTATGACAGCGTAAACAAGGTACTGCGCTTTAGCACCAATCATTTTTCCACCTACGGTATCGGCTACAAACAAACCAATACCATATTTACGGACATTGCAAGCCATTGGGCGAAGGAAGATATTGAGTTTGTGGTAAGCCGTGGATTGTTCAGCGGCACTTCCACCACCACCTTCAGCCCGAACACTGCAATGACAAGAGGAATGTTTGTCACCGCGCTGGGACGGCTGGCAAAGGCCGATGTGAGCAGCTACAAGCAAAGCAGCTTCACCGATGTGAAAAGCGACGCTTACTACATGAGCTACATTGAATGGGCAAGTAAAAACAACATCGTAAACGGCACCGGCAATGGAAAATTTGCCCCGGATCAGTCTATTACCCGTGAGCAGATGGCAGTCATCATGCAGAACTGCACCAAAGTCATCGGCTTCACACTGCCAACGGTTCATGGGGAAAACACCTTTGCGGACAGCGCCAAAATCAGCGCCTACACCAAGGATGCCGTAAAGCAGATGCAGATGGCAGGCGTAATCAGCGGTAAAAATGGTAATCTCTTTGATCCGCAGGGTACAGCCACCCGCGCCGAGGCTTCGGCCGTGCTACGCCGCTTTGTGGAACTTGGCGATCTCCAGTAACACCATGCAGGATTGGACGATGAATGTGCTTCGGATTCCAACGAAGTAAAGCACGAACAATAAAATGAATAATGCCAAGGGCAAACCCGGTTAAAGCCGGGGACGCAAAGACATAGGGTCTCCGGCGTTTTACGCTATGATAGCCTGGCTGCAAAATCGTGCAGAGCCTACCCTCCATTCTGAGGGTGGGCTCTTGCCATATCTTACGGGTATTTCGGGTATTTGTGGTATCGGGCAGGGCTTTTGGTCTTTTGCCTTGGGCAAAGTGAATAGCTTAGACAAAATCGTCCGTATTTCCCCAAGTTATCAAGTTTGGCTTTTCCATCAACTTCAATGTTGGGATATAGCAGACCGTCCATCTCAATGTATTCCAGTTCAAAGTTTGTCATAAAGCAAATCCTCCAATAAAGATTATTTACAATTCATCGGTAATCGTTCGGCTGTATGCTAAACAACTATGATTTTCGTAAACATCCTTATTGGAGGAATGCTATTGTCCATATTTTTTTGTATTAAATCGAACATAAAAGGTTGTACCCTTGGTACTGGTATCGAAATTTATTACCGCATTGTGTCGGGCAGCTATACTATAACAAATACTTAGACCAAGCCCTGTTCCGTGGGCTTTGGTTGTAAAAAAAGGGGTACCTAATTTATTCATTATCTCGGGGTTGATCCCGTTACCTTCATCTTGCACCATTAAAACAACCATGTCCTCTTCCATATAGGTTTTGAGGGTAAGTTTGAAACCACTGGGCATAGCCTCCAGACCATTGCGGCAAAGATTTAAAATTACCTGCCTGATCTCCTTACTATTTAATAGCAGCTCCGTAATTTCATTGGTTTCTACCTGCAAGCCCTTACCCTGACTAACTGCGTCTGCTTGAATGAGGGGTTCAAGGGATTTCACGATGGAATTGAGATTTTGCTTTTCCAAATTAGAAGGCATGTTCTTACCAATAGAAAGAAACTCGCTGATAATGGAATTAGCCCGGTCAAGCTCTTGAATCATTAAATTGAAGTAGTCCTTATACATTAAACAATGATCTTTTCCCTGCAGCATTTGCAGGAATCCCCTGACAGTGGTCATGGGGTTTCTCATTTCATGACTAATCCCCGCGGCCATCTCCCCGATAATATTTAGCCGATCTAAGCGGACCATTTGTTCTTCCAAACTTTTTTTCTCAGTTATGTCTTGGACAAATACAATAATAAGCTCAATACTTGCATTGATATCCCGTGCTAAAAAAGCATTTAGCTGCGCCCAAATAGATTTGCCATCTTTCCGTATATAACACCGTTGCATTTCACAATAGTTTATTTTTCCATCTAATAAGTCCTTATATTTTCCCCCCATACTTTTAAGCTGGGTCAATTCATTGCTTACCCTTTCCTTTAATTCATCGTCCGTATAGCCTAACATTCTCTGAAAGGCTGGATTACTTTCCAAAAAGCTGCCTTCTGGATTTAGTAAGATAATACCGATTAGGGAATTTTCAAAAAAAGTACGAAACCGCCATTCACTTTTATGCAGTTCTTTTTCAGTACGTTGATGCTGCTCAATCTCCTTTTGCAGTTGTTGATTAACAAACAATAGTTCTTGGGTTCGTTGTTGTACCATAATCTCCAGTTGTTCCTGATGTTTGAACAGATTGACAAAGCCCACAATTTTGTATTTTAATGCCTTGGGGTCAATGGGTTTAAAAATATAATCAATGGCACCCAGGGCATAGCCTTTAATTACTTCCTCCGTGTCATGGTGGCTGGCGGTAATAAAAATAATGGGTGTTTGACGGGACCTTCCCCTAGATCGGATAAACTTTGCGGTTTCATAACCATCTAGTCCTGGCATACGCACATCTAGTAAAATTACAGCAAAATCCTCCTTCAAAACGAGCCTTAGGGCTTCCTCCCCTGAGCTTGCGGTGATCAATTGGTACATGGGGGAATCTAAAATACCCTCCAATGCTAGAAGATTTTCACGTCGGTCATCCACCATTAATATTTTTATTACACGTTCCATCCTTTTGAAATTCCCCCTAGCTTCCTGTATTCTATCGATGTCAGCCCACTACCTATACAGCCACACTTTCATTAAAGAAACCAATTGGTTAATATTCAGTGGCTTACTAATATAATCAGATGCACCAGCCTGTAAACATTTACTACGGTCATCCTTCATAGCCTTGGCAGTAAGGGCTATTATGGGAAGTTCTTCGTACCCGGCCATTTGCCTGATGGCTTGCATGGCCTCATAGCCATCCATTTCCGGCATCATAATGTCCATCAGTACCAGGCCGACGCCGGGGTTCTCCAGCAGCACGGACTGCGCTTCCCGTCCATTTTCTGCAAACAGGACTTCCATTTCCTGTTCCTCAAGGGCAGCAGTAATCGCAAAGATGTTGCGCATGTCGTCATCCACCACCAGCACCTTGTGCCCCTTGAGGGGTTTATCCCCAAAGTTATGGGTCTTGGCATCTGCCCCTTTGCTGATTTCTGTTTTATTTTCTGGAATAATCTCAACAGCTGCAGCAACCTCGGTCCGGTCAGTTTCAACATAAGGGGGAATGTAAATTGTAAAGGTACTTCCTTTCCCTTTGCTACTCTGTAGTTCTATATAACCACCTAATAGCCTGGTAAGTAAGCGACATATATAAAGTCCCAGACCTGTTCCCCCAAACTTGCGGCTGGTTGTACTATCCGCCTGATGAAAGGACTGGAAAATCAGCTCCTGTTCTTCCTCTGCAATGCCAATTCCGGTATCTGAGACGGAGAATGCTAATTGTTCGGATGTGCCTGAAGTCCTTTGGATCTTCAATCCTATACACCCTTCATGGGTAAATTTGAAGGCATTGGATAAAAGATTTTTTAAAATCTGCATTAATCTGTGTTCATCCGTAAAAAAGATTTTCGGCAGATTCTGATCCAGTTCAATCGTAAAATCTAACTTCTTCTGGTGAGCAACCGGGTCAAACTGGTTTTTTATACTCTTAACCAGTTTATCAAGGGAAATCATTTCAGGTTTTATATTTAATTTGCCCGCTTCAATCCTAGCCAGATCAAGAATGTCGTTAATCAAGGCCAATAGATCATTACCCGCTGCCAAGATCGTCTTGCCATATTCAATCTGCCTTGGGGTAAGGTTACCCTCCTTGTTTTGCACAAATATGTCGGCTAGAATCAACAGACTGTTTAGGGGAGTTCTTAGTTCGTGAGACATATTTGATAGAAATTGTGATTTATATTGGGAGCTAAGGGCTAATTGCTTGGCCTGTTCTTCTAATAACGTCTTGGCTTTTTGAAGCTCAAGGGCCTTTTGTTCGGACTCTTTATATTGATTTTCAATCCTTTCATTAAAGGTTTTCAATTCCTCAGACTGGGTTTTTAATTCCTCAGATTGAGTTTGTAATTCCTCTGTTAAGGCCTGGGATTCCGCCAGCAGTTTTTGAACTTGCATGTGACTGAGAATACGGTTTAGGGCAATGCCAATATTCCAGCGAACCTGCTCCAGTAGTTCCTGCTGCAGAAAACTCAACTCCGTAAAGGATGCCAGTTCCATAACCGCCATAACCTTTTCCCCAAACTCCACTGGCAATAGGGTAATGCATCTGGCGGGTGCTGTGCCAAGTCCAGATGTAATACGAATATATTGGTCGGGAATATTTCTAAGGTAAATCGCCTTGTTTTCCAGCAAACATTGCCCCACTAGACCTTCCCCGGCAGCAAAGCTCGCTGTTCCTACCTCCTGCCCATCACTGGCATAGGCTGCTGCTTTTACAAGCCTTTGTTGATGACCTTCACCTACAGAAATATAAAACACACCATAATTTGCTCCCACCATCGGAGGTATCCGACTTATAATTAGCTGAGCAAAGTTTTTAACATCCTGTACTCCCTGAAACAGAGACATTATTTCAGCAATCTTTGATTTCAGCCAGTGTTGTTCTTGAATTGCTAGGTTTCTTTCCTTTTCCTGACGGACGTGCTGCTCCAAGGCTTCCGCCATATTATTGAAAACTTCGGAAATCTCTCCAATTTCATCGCGCGATGCAATATCAAGGCGGGGTAGGGATGTTTTATCCTGGTAAGAGGAAACACCCTTCATAGCTATTGTAACTCGACTGAGATTTCCCGCAATATCCCTTATTAACCAAAATACAATGCTGCCACCCAAAACCATACCTACAAATACCAGCAGGGTAAAAATAACAATCACTCGATTATAAACTTCCTTTGAGCCGACCATCGCCGAATCCATTCCCTGTTTTTGATCGGCAGCAATTTCCTCCAGTAGGTGAACTAGCTTTGATCGAGTCTGTACAGAAGAATCCTGATATAGGACATTTTTAGCCTCATCTCGGTTACCTGATTGGACTAAGTCGTAAATACTTTTTTCAATTTGCAAATATTCATCGAAGGTCGTTTTAATATCAATGGTTAATTCCTTTAAAGCATCATCTTGAGCAACTTTCTCTAGGTTGGAAATAGCCATCCGTATTTCCTTGTTGGATTTTTCCATCTTCTTATAGGTCTCTAAGGTTGTGTTGTTTTCTTCTAAAATTAGATCCCTTAAATATCGGCTGGCATTATTAATCTCAAACTGAATGGTTGCAGTAAACTGCACCTTTTGGTAATCATCTTTTACAATTCCTTCTATTGTATTGTTTAACTTTTTCATCTGGTATATGGCACTGCCTGAAATTAGAAGCAAGATGATAAAAAGACCGCTCAGTCCTAAAAAAAGCCTTGTTTTTAGCCGCATCTCCTTTAAATCCCTTTCTTTCTTATTGCCTGGTAATATCTCATATCTTATTCTTTGAATCATTTTCAAAACCTTCTTTAAAGTTGTAATGTTTTGCAACTTTTGGCAAGGAAAAATCGCCTTATTTGTCGCAAGCCGGACCCATCAAAAAAGACTTGGCTGCCCACTAAGGACACCAAGTCTTTCAACAATTAGTTTACTAGAAAGTTATATTTACTGTTGCCAATAAATTTTCTTAAAATATCCTTTGCGTAACGGGTGTTCGCATCTCTGTTCAGGTAATTAATAATCTTATTAAAAACCCACCTGCGGATCGTCTCATCCTTTATTTCCTGCTCGATGGTGGAAAAAGCTTCTATAAAGAAACGACGCCATATTGGGTCCAAAGAAGAAAACCTGCTCCTTGGTAAACCATTCTTCTTTACCACCCTGAATCTTTGATCCAAGACAAACCCTAAATTTTTTAGGAGATCATTCATTTTTTGAATAACCACTGCCCTTATTTCTTGATCAATAATGCATTCATTTACCGCTGCAAAAATTATTTTGACAAGGTAGGAAAGTGACCAGCTTTTAGCCAGCGCCCTGGGAAACCAAATGAAAAAATAATGAAAAAGCAGGATTCCCGGCAGGAAGAAGCCTGTAACAACCGCTAACTTTCTGTACATATTAGCCTCCCCAAGCATTTGGGCTATTCCATATACCGTTACGATACTAAAAAACAGCATGCCCCAGTACTTCGTTTTTATTGTCATCACCCTCCCCCTAAAGTTACGCTCATACTATCATTAATTTTCACTGTTTCGCTTTAAATATATTTTAAAGCATTTACCACACCTTGCCAACCATTATCATATTATCTTTTCTTATCCTTCTGAAAGTAAAAAATGAGTTCCACCCGATGGTGAAACCCACTCTTTGTCCAAAAACTATTTCTGATAAAGTTCTGCACGCAACCTTTTAACTTCTTCATTTGTTAAGTATTCATCATAGGTCATTTGCCAGTCAATGAGACCGTTGGGGGTTATTTCTATGATGCGATTGGCAATGGTTTGGATAAATTGATGATCCTGAGATACGAATAAAATGGTACCATCAAACTTTATTAATCCATTATTAAGGGCAGTAATGGATTCTAGATCTAAGTGGTTGGTTGGTTCATCTAGGATCAATACATTGGCTCCACTAAGCATCATTCTGGACAGCATGCAGCGTACCTTCTCACCGCCTGAAAGAACCTGGCAATTCTTTTGGGTTTCTTCACCGGAAAAAAGCATTCTTCCCAGAAAACCACGAACATAGGATTCCTCTTGATCCCTAGAATACTGGCGCAGCCAATCCACCAGATTTAAATCAACATTAAAATAGTCAACATTGTCCTTTGGAAAATAGGCTTGGGAAGTGGACACACCCCACCGATAACTATTTTCTTCAGTGGCAGGCAGCTCACCCATTAAAACCTTAAACAATGTGGTTTTCACCAGACTATCAGGACCCACAAAAGCAATCTTATCCCCTTTGTTTACGGTAAAACTGAGGTTGTTGATAACCTGTTTCCCATCAATCGTAACACTTAGGTTTTCTATATCTAACAACTGCTTGCCAGCTTCTCGATCAGGCTTAAAATCAATAAAAGGGTATTTACGGGAAGAGGGTTTAATATCTTCCAAGGTTAATTTCTCCAACTGCCTTTTCCGGGATGTGGCCTGTTTAGCCTTAGAAGCATTGGAACTAAACCTTTCAATAAACCGTTGCAGATCCTTGATCTTCTCTTCTTTTTTCTTATTGGAATCTTTGGCTAACTGTAAGGCCAACTGGCTCGATTCTAACCAAAAATCATAGTTACCCACATACATTTGAATGTTACCAAAGTCAATATCGGCAATGTGAGTACATACCTTATTCAAAAAATGGCGATCGTGAGAAACCACGATAACGGTGTTCTGAAAATTATATAGAAACTCTTCTAACCAAGTAATCGCCTCTACATCCAAATGGTTGGTTGGTTCGTCCAGCAGAAGGATATCGGGATTGCCAAATAAAGCACGGGCCAACAAAACCTTTAATTTCTCAACCCCGTCTAATTCCTTCATTTTTTTATTATGAAGTTCATCATGAACCCCCAATCCATTGAGTAAGCGGGCTGCCTCTGATTCTGCCTCCCAGCCATTGAGCTCGGCAAATTCACATTCCAACTCCGATGCCCTGATACCATCAGCCTCGGAGAAATCTGGTTTGGCGTAAAGCTCATCCTTTTCTTCCATGATGGCATAAAGTCTTTCATGACCAGCCATGACCACTTTTAAAACTTGAAAATCCTCATAGGCAAAATGATCCTGTTTAAGAACTGCCAAACGCTCACCTGGGGTAATGATCACTTCCCCGGCACTTGGTTCGATCTCACCGGCTAATATTTTTAAAAAAGTGGATTTTCCGGCACCATTGGCTCCAATGAGTCCATAACAGTTCCCCGGTGTAAATTTTATATTGACATCCTCAAATAAGGCTCGTTTGCCAAACCTTAGTGCTAATCCATTTGTACTAAGCATTTATGACATACCATCTTTCTTTATATAATCTAGGCCAACAGCTTTTTATTATATCACATTTGTGTATTAAAGCTACTTAAAACCCTAAGTTAATAATTCTGCACATAAAAAAGGTGCTGATAAACATATCCAGCACCTGCCTTCAATGGCACTATATCTCAAGCGAATTCTTTCTGTTTCTTTTTAATTACTCCGGCACCTATGACGCCAAACGTTATCAATGCTATTAACAGATATTGTAAGGTTGGGCTGCCACTAAAATAATTCTTTATCAAGGGTTCATCCGTAATCATTTTTCCGGCAGTAATAGCAATTACACCTGCCCCTAGATAAATAATTACCGGGAACCTTTCTATCCACCTTATAACAATCGTGCTGCCCCAAACGACGATGGGAATGCTTATGAGCAAACCCAATACCACTAAGAGAAAACTGCCATGGGCCGTACCCGCCACTGCTAAGACATTATCAAGCCCCATCACTGCATCGGCAACGATAATTGTTTGAATGGCTGCACGGCTATTTTGACCTGCCTCAATATTATGGGACCTTTCCTCCACCAATAGCTTATAGGCAATCCAAATTAGAAGTAATCCTCCCAGCAATAACAGTCCAGGTATCCTGAGCAGCCAAACAACCACTAAAGTAGCCGCCGCCCGGACAGCGATGGCTCCAACCGTGCCCCAAATAATAACCTTCTTTTGTTGATCAAGGGGAAGGTTTCTTGCAGCAAGTCCAATAACAATGGCGTTATCCCCAGCCAATACTAAATCGATTAGGATAATAGCAAATAAAGCAGAAAAAAACTCTGCGGATAAAAACTCCATCCCGTCACCCTCTCTTATTTGTGTTTACTACATTTATTTTTGCCACAAATCAGAAAAACTAGCACGAGGGGTCAGGCTTGCAATACCGCAAGCCTGACCCCTTTAAAGAAAGGAAGTGCCGCTTGCTACTAAAAATAGCTTTGCGACACTTCCTTTTATGATCGTGGCCCAATATAAATTGGGCATTTTACCTTTTTGGCTAATGAGTTCAGATTAAACCTGAGACCAGCGGCTGCAGCTGGAGCCGTTGCATGGGGATTAGGCAAAATCAGTACGGCAGTTTCCTTTTCAACGGTCAGTTCCCTAATAACCTTTTCTGTTTTACCAATTCTCATCTCGGTCTCCACTTGGCCGCCTTTTTCTTTGACTTTTGCCGCAACCTCGGTTAGTACCTCTTCGGAATGTTTATGAAGGCCATCTTCAAACCAGTGAAAAAATCTCATCCGGGTTGAAGAAGTATTAATCCATTCATCCCCTAGTAAATTATTCCACCCTTCGTCCAAAATAAATACTGCCCTTAAGGGTAGCTTTAAAGCCAAAGACATCTCAGTGGCCATTTGACCTGCTGCATCCGCTGAAGGTGAACCATCTGTAATAAATAGGATTTGACCGTTCATTTGGAACCCTTCTTTCTATGTTCTTACAATATTATAACGATTATCATCACTAGGGCGGCACCAATAATAGCAGCTAAGTCCTCCGATTTTTCATTACTAAATAAAGACAATTGACGTTCTTCTTTTTTCTCGGACATATCTTTACCTCCTTATATGTTACCACTAGAGACTATCTTATATTAAAAAAACAATAGCACAACAATTAAGGAAAGTGCAGCCTTCAGGAAACCTGCGGTAGAACCAATAATCAGTGGCGTGCCCCCTGCTTTTCTCATTTCAGCAAAAGAAATCTGCAGGCCTAGGCCGGTAAGACCGATGGAGAAGAACCAACTATATATTTCACGGAATGCCACCAGATCAGCAGAAGCTGGTTCGGTAGGACCAAAGGCACCAAAGGAAGTTAAAGCAACAGTAGCGATAAAGCCAAGTACAAATAAAGGGAACTTGCTAAAGAAGGTTTTCTTAGCAGTAGCAGCAGAATCAACAGTTTTATCATCAGACATACGAGCATAAAGAATAGTAATCAGCAGAACCACCAAGGGCAGGAATACAACACGGGTTAAGTTGTAAATTTCACCTACTTTTAAGCTAATGGAAGGAACTTCTGGGGTACCTGGGTCAAAGGCAAGGGCCGCCGCCAATACTTGACCAGAGTTTAGGATACCCGTACCAGCCCACATTCCAAATTGTTCGGGAGTTAATCCCAAGAGGTGACCTAAAACAGGGAAAGTAAATAAACATACAATGCCGAAAGAAAGAATAGTAGCTATGGAGTAAGCAATGTCCTCACCTCTGGCTTTAACAGCCGGAGCAACTGCAACGATGGCGGATACACCACATACACCGGCACCGGCAGCAAGACAAGCAGAAGAACCAGGATGCATCTTATATTTCTTACCAAGCCACATGGTGAAAACAATTGTGCTGAACATGAAGGTGGCAATTAGGAAGATAGAGGTTGATCCTAACTTAGCCAGTTCAGCCAAGCTATAAAGTGATCCCAGTAGAATTACACCCATTTTGATAAAGACACGAGAAGTTTTCACGCCCATCTGGGCCCATGAGGGAATTCCAATGGTATTTCTAATTAACATACCGATGATAATAACAATGATAACGTGATTGATTTTTAATACCTTACCCAGGAAATTAGAGTTCGCTTTGATCCAGCCCTCAATACCGCCCCACTCACCGCCGAAGGATTTCGTACCCATTGCTAGTAAAGCAATGATAAACATAAACAGAACACCAGGTAATGCTTTAATCCATTTGCTAGACGTGCTCTCACTCACAAAAATACCTCCTTTTTGGTAGTAACAACTAACTAGTTTAAATTTGTTCTTGTTTACCCGGGCCTCCAAGAAGGTTGATAAGTATTTAAATACCCATCAAAAAACATTAATTTTTGAGCTCAAGGTAGTTATAACATCCACCTGACATTTATTATGTCATCTACACGACAATAAATTTGACACTACGGTTATGTATTTTTTGTCACAAATATCTAAACTAATTTTTTGATTAAATACTCTTTATTATGGCTCATTATGGCCTTTGTTAAGTTTCTTTTCTACCAACAACTTGAACATTATACTTCAGTTGTTGACACATTTGTGTCATTTTGTTGAATTATAAATTTCTAAAATGGTAAATGTTTATGGTATATTTAATAAAACACCAAATTATAAGAAACATGCTATTGACTATTGTATATTTTTATATCTATCTAAAAACAAGAAAAAAGGGTTGAGGTTTATGAACATTTTTGCCTTTTTTGAAACCTTCATTTGCCTAAGCACATTAGGCACTATCATTCCTACAATCTTTTTGGGAAAAAAACTTAAACCCCATTATCTGCCTCTTCATTTCATTCTATCTGGTCTTATGGTTGGGGTTTTATTATCATTGTCAAATACCCTAAGCCAGATAGGATTAAAAGATTTGTGGGGTATTCATACCTGGATACCTGTTTGCCTTAACTTAGTAATACTGGTTTATGTCATTCGTTTGCCTGTGCTTCGTCTAAAAAGTTGCTTAGAGATAAATTTTGTTATACAAACACTATTAATTTCAGGCCTTCCGATCCAAAATCAACTTTTTATTGAAAACACCTTGCTAAGCCAAGTGTTAACCTATACTGCCTTAACCGTAAGCATTATTTTTGTTTTTTATTACGCCAGTATTTTTTTATCTGCTTATTCTAACAGCAATAATATTACTAATCTTAGTACTTATTTGTACATCGTATTACTTGTTCTTATAGCCTTTAAGCCACTCTCCGAGGCTCAGACTTATATAACTTTTATTACCAATTTTGCCATTCAACTTGGCTTCTGGCCCCTAAGCATTTCCCTTTTCATTCATCTATTTCTCTTGCCAATCTTAAGCTTTATTCCCTATGGAATAATAAAATCCTTAACAGCCCATTATTAATAACAAAGACCGACGTTAAAATTTACGTCGGTCTTTGTTTAGCCAAGTATCGGAGCGTTATCTTTCTCTTCTTTTACCTTTTCTGCAAAGGGTTCGATAACCATGTCATTATCAATAGGAAACGGCGGAACTAACTCTTCTATATAGTCCTTGGGCAAGGGTATTGTTGCTTCAACCACCTGTCCTTTTTCATCCTTTTTTAGGACAACAAATTTATCCATTTCTTCTTTCGCCTCCTATATATCTTTTAAATGTAATTTCTCCTATTGTTTCCCGGTATAAGACCTTTCACTCTTTGTCTGCTTTTACTAGTACTGTATTTTTTCCTGTCCAACTGGCTAAAATTCTTGTAGAAGATATCTGTGAGGAGGCTATTTTATGACTGATAAGCAGATTCGCTTAACCACCGTTGAAGAATTGGCTCAATACCTGGAAAACCTAGGAGATCAGAACCAATATTTTCGGGCCATCCCCATATCAGGAACCCCGGAAGAATTTCTTTATAAAGGTCAGGAAAAAGCTGTGCTTCGAGAGAAAGACCAGAGGCTCTTTGACAATTTGGAGGATTTTATCTGCTACGCCTTTCAATGTGATCCAGAAGGTTACTCCCATACGGAATATGTAGACCTTGAAATACTAAAAGACCTGAGGTGAGATTGGTGGCAAAAGAAATAACCGCCCATATTCAACGGGCAGGTTATCCAAATGTTGATATTATGTTTACTGCTTTCGAGAAAAACAAGTATTATGAAAATGGTCAGCATTTTGGTTAATCAATACACACGCCATAGATTTTTTGCCCTCTGGTGCCAACCACGATCATGTTGTCAAAAACTGCCGGGGAGCCTTCAATATTGGCACCTAGGGATATATAGTGAAAGATCTGACCGGTTTTCCCCTTGATAAAATACATTCTGCCTACTGAATCACAGACCACAAGGAATCCTTCGCCATTGGGGGCATACACGGCAACCGGCGAACTCCAACAGTAATTGGGGAGATTTAATTTCCATACTTCTTCGCCGGAATCTTTATCCAATGCAACCAGCAGACCTCCGTTGGGTGTACCGCACCGTGCCAGGTTGTAAATAACCAAATTAGCAATATCCTGCTTACCCAGCACGGGTGTGGCTAAGGCACCTCCATTGGTATGGGTGTTTAAATAACATTTGTATTGTTTTTCCCACTGGGGTTCGCCGGATAAAGCATCAAATTTACGAAGATAGGATTTGCCAGTATTCCCCTGTAGGTCAACCTCACAGGCAGTGTATAAGAATACCCTTTGAGGCTCTTCTTCTTCCAGTACCAATGTACTGTCTGTATCATCCGTTACATCCCTGGCCCAAACTGGTTTCATCTGGTTCGTATCGACACATTGCAATACCCCGCCATTGTCAGCAAAATAGGCGTAGTTTTTATATATAACCACGGAATTTTCGATACCCTGGTGGTTACCCTTATCGACAACCTTGTAGCGATACCGGATGATATCTGGCTTGACGGTTATCTGATTAATCTGTTCATTATAAAAACTATTTAATTTCACCTTATAAAGGATGCCATTTTCCCCACCCAATAGCATCGTATCGGTTTTACTATCTACCAAAGCAGTTGAATCAAAGGCTCCCCAGTTTCTGTAGGCAAATGGGTCATATCCCGGTAGAAAGAATAATGGATGTTGATCCAGTAAGCTAAAAATGCGGTAACCCATTTCTACCCTACGCCCATTATAACTGTCAATACCCTGCCCAACATAAAGTAACGGTAAGCCTCGGGGGTCTACTGAGACACTTCCCTTTACCGGCCCAGGGATTTTAATAACGGGTCTGGTGTATTCGCCATCTTCAAGATCTAAAAAATAAACATTGCCATCCAGGGTTGCGTAAATGACCTCTTTAAGACCTTCCCTCTGTTTTTTAGCCGGGGAAATATTCATTTTATTTTTCCATTCATCATCCCATTGGACAATGGCTGGTTGCCCATTCCAGCCTACACCTGTCCATTCACCCAGTCTGCCGATTGGTCTGCTCCAAACTACCCTTAGCTGGCCCTTATGCATATCCGCAATGCCGTAACTTGCAGTGTCACGATAATTATTACCCCGGAAACAGGTCACTCCGGCCAAACTACTATAATCAGAGTCCATGTTGATTTGCTGGGTATCTTGATATTTTTCAACCAGTTGGTCATTAACCTTTACTTGATGAAATAGCTTCTCAGATATGGAGTTACTGGTATGTATGACATCGGTCAACCGGACTGGTTCTTGGCTGAACTTCTGATTATGCCCAGCAGATCCTGCTGTTGTATGATGGGTTGTATTGGCTTCAGCCTTGATGGGTTGACCTGTCAGGTGATTTAACCATAAAGTATAGCTTACTAACAGCATCATAAAGAACAGGTTTCCCTTTTTATACCCAAACATCAAAACCAACTTCTTCCATATAATTTTTTAAAAACTTACTTTTATCTGTATATGAATCCGGTCATGATTTATCATTGTATTCCATATTCTCTTCAAAATATTACGTTCCTCCTATGGCAAACTGTTTAGACAATATCTCACATAAAATTCAAATAAATTACAGTAAATAAACTACGAGAGTGTTGCAAAACTACTTAATTAGCAGCAATCAACACTCTCTTATCATATAATCTACTTTGCATGGTATAGAAAAGAGTCTGAGTCAATAATGAATATGACCTTGGTCCGTGAGCCTTGGACCATGCAAAATCATGGCTCACGACCCAAAGCCCAAGGCCAATAAGGCTGACGGCTGATTTAAATTTCCAAACCAATATTAATCTCAATCGACCCAGCCTCTGTGATTATTTCCACCATAAGACTTTTGACCTGACTGATTCTGGCCGTGATATTTTTTCCCACTACCAGGGTGGGTGGTGAAATATTGGTTTCCAGGCCGATGTTTTCGAGGGAGATGGCCGCATTGGCTGTAACCATGTTCGCTAACTCACTGATAGCGCTTTGGGCCATTTCATCAAAATTTTCCACTGGCATCCCCCCCATCATGATGGAAGCGATATTTTTAGCAGTGTCTTCGGCCATACCATAGGCCACATTGCCTCGGATTTTTTTTGTTAGACCCACAATGGCTGTGATATCTCTGGTGGCCATCAGTTTTTCCTTGAGGGATAGATTGCCTCGCTTTACTGCCTGAAAGCCTAACTGGGGTAAGATCTCAGCAAAGGCATCCACAAAGGGAGCATACTTTTTAGCATCCATTTTTATCTTCCCCCCTCAAAGCCGATACTTACCACGATTTCTCCCAGCGGGGTTGTCGCATTGATAATTTCCGACTGGATTTTGGGACTGGTTATACAAATATCTTCACCACAAAATATACCGGGGGCAGTAAGCATGAGGTTAAGACCCTTATTGGCATTATTGGCATGGGTAATGGTATGACCGGAAATGATATTGCCTAACTCTGCCATTGTATCCATTACTTCTTCTTCATTTAATTCCTCTTCGCCGTTAATAATTTGACTCAGTTTAATGGCTGTGGTTTTACTGGTATCAATAATAATCCGCCCGGGTCTTTTCCCTGTAATCCCAAAGATAACTGCCATTCCCCTGGAAATAAAGGTTTGCGCCTGTGGTTGGGGCTCGCCAATATCACAGTTTAGCTGAGCCATTTCCAAGAGGTTATCCTTTAGGGCAGTGGCAAAAAAGTTCACATAATTATTACCCATCATGTCCTCCGCTACATAAATACTCTTCTTATAGATGCCATCATTTCATCTGCTTTAAAGGGTTTTTGAAGAAAAGCACGTACCCCAAGGGCCTTGGCCCTTTCAATTAGTTCCTCATCACCCATGGCACTTAACATAATAATCCTAGCTCTTTTATCCTTGGCCAGGATTTCCTCTGCTGCCTCCAGGCCATCCATAATAGGCATGGTAATATCCATGGTCACCACATCGGGATAGAGGGAAAAATATAAATCGATACCTTCTTTACCATTTTGGGCTGTACCGCAAATATCAAATTTATCTGCCGGCAAAGCCTTCTTGATATTTTTATGAATAAACGGAGAGTCATCGACAATAAGCAAACGTAATTTTGCCATTTATAAACACTCCTTCCTTATTGACTTTTGGCTTTTAGCCTTTAGCATTCGTCTAAAGGCTAAACCAGGGCCATGGCAATGGCCTTGGGGATAGCACTTAAGGGGATGAGGACATCGGTACCTCCTTTTTCATAGGCCACCTTAGGCATGCCAAAGACTACGGAACTGTGCTCATCCTGGGCCAGAGTTTGAGCACCGGACTGACGCATGGCCAGAAGCCCCTCGGCCCCGTCGTGACCCATGCCGGTTAAGATAACCCCCACGGCATTGCTACCTACATTTTTGGCCACTGAGTGAAACAGGACATCCACCGAAGGGCAATGGCCGTTGACGTTGGGCCCCGGTTCACAGGTGACGAGATACATACCGCCGGAGCGACGTACCGTCATGTGCTTACCTCCGGGGGCAATAAGCACCCGGCCCGGCATGACCCGGTCATTGGTCTTGGCTTCTAATACTTCCATCTCACAGATATCATTTAATCCCTGGGCAAAATGTTTGGTAAACCCTGGGGGCATATGTTGGACTATGACAATGCCAGGAGTGGAGGCAGGAAAGGCTTTGATTATTCTTCGGATGGCTTCGGTACCTCCAGTGGATGCCCCGATGGCAATCACCTTATCCGTGGATTCAGCCAAAGCTGCCTTGAGGGTCCGGGAAGGTAGGGTCGTGGGTCTTTTATCCTGCCAGGCCTGCACATTGGCTGCTGCGGCAATTTTTATTTTCTGGCGCAATTCCCCTAACATGGCATTGAGTCCCCTGGCAATGTCCGTACTGGGCTTGGTGACAAAATCAATGGCCCCTGCCGCCAATGCCTCCAGGGTAATCTTAGCCCCCTGTTTGGCCAAAGCACTGACCACCACAACCGGCAATGGATACTGAGGCATTAGACGCCTTAAAAATTCCACACCATCCATTTTGGGCATTTCCACATCCAAGGTCAAAACGTCAGGCCTTAATCGGATAATCTTATCCCTGGCTACATAGGGATTGGAGGCAACACCAACCACTTCAATTTCCGGGTCCATTGACAGGCCCTGGGTTAGGATTTCCCTTACCAATGCGGAGTCATCTACTACCAAAACTTTAATGGCCTTCACTGCATCATCCCCATTCCTAATCATCTCTTCTGGTAGATGGCCGGTTGAATAAACCGATAAAGGTTGTTGGACTGTCCCAGTGATTCTGAGTGGCTGATAAATAAATAGCCTTCTGGTTCTGTATACCGATGAAATCGCTCAATAATGGCGGTTCGAGTAGCATTATCAAAATAAATCATGACATTTCGGCAAAGGATAACATCAAAGAGCCCTTTAAATGGATAGCTCTCATTGGTCAAATTCAGCCGACGAAATAAAATTAATTCTTTAAGTTCTTGGCTAACCAGCCAATTACCCGCCGCATCAGGTTTAAAGTAACGGATACGGTACATGGGGGGAACCTGTTGCAGTTGGGCTCCGGTGTAATTTCCAGCAATGGCCTTGGTCAGGGCACTGCTGGAAATATCCGTGGCCAAAATACCAATGTCCCATTTATTTATTTCCCAGCCAAAAAACTCCTTTATTAGCATGGCCAGGGTATAGGGCTCTTCCCCGGATGAACAACCAGCAGACCAAATCCTAATTCTTTTAGAATGACGATTCTTTTCTACCAGCCTGGGAAGTACCACTTCTTGTAAAAATTGAAAGTGCTCAAACTCTCTAAAAAAGTAAGTATAGTTGGTGGATAATTTATCTGCCAGATGTAAAAGGGCTTGACCCGATGGATCCTTTACCACATAGTCATAGTAGGCCTTAAAGCTTGCAAAGCCACCTTCATAGACTGTTTTCAGCAGTCGATCAATGAGCAAGGATCTTTTTTCCAAGGTAATATTAATACCAAAGCTTTTATATACCAAGTTACTTAGGAGACGAAACTCCTCATCGGTCAACTGAAGATTTTTCATCCCTTTAGCCCCTTCCGGTTTAAACAACCCATAGATACCACAGAGTACTTACATTAAAACTTACCAAAATCGCTATCGTCTAAGGATATGATATCTTGTGGCCTAACCAGGTTTTTCTTTTCCTGTCCCGTTTGGCTCGGTTCTACTTTATTTTTTTTACTGCTTTGCCTCCCAGATACAATCCCAACGGATGTGTTCATTAGGGTTGGGTTTCCTTGACTCTTTCGGCTAAGTCTGAAGTGCCCCAGCATCTCTTTCAGGTTCACTGCCTGACCGGATAATTCCTCACCGGCGGCGGCGGATTGCTCAGCACTGGCGGTGTTTTGTTGGGTAACTTGATCTACTTGGCTGAGGCCAGCGTTGATTTGACCGATGCCCTGGGCCTGTTCCTTGGAGGCCGCGGCTATCTCACTGATTAAATCAGTGACCTTGGTGGCTCCGTTGACGATGCCCTCTAAGGATTTTGAAGTATCCTGGGCAATTTGTGTTCCTACCTCCGTCCTTTTGATGGAATCCTCAATCATTTCCGTGGTTTCCTTAGCAGCCTTGGCACTGCGTTGGGCCAGATTGCGCACTTCCTCCGCCACCACCGTGAAGCCCTTGCCGTGTTTACCTGCCCGAGCTGCTTCCACTGCGGCGTTGAGGGCCAATAGGTTGGTTTGGAAAGCAATCTCATCGATGACTTTGATGATTTTGGATATTCCATTGGCTGATTCATTAATATCGGTCATGGCCTTAACCATTTGCACCATCTTTTGATTGCCGTTTTCCGCATTGTCTTTAGCCAGAACAGCCAGTTGATTAGCCTGCATGGCATTTTCAGCATTTTGGCTGGTTTGTGAAGCCATTTCCTGCATGGAGGATGAAATTTGTTCAACGGCACTGGCAGATTCAGTGGCCCCCTGGGATAGGGCTTGGCTGGCTTCGGATATCTGCCGGGACCCTGCGGCCACCTGATCCACCGCCACTGTCACTTGACTTAGGATCTGATTGATGGAATCGATGGTACTGTTAAGGGCCTCTTTGATCATGGCATGGTCACCCAGGTAATCTCCGTTTACATTGGTATCAAGGTTGCCCTTGGCCATTTCCTGTAAGCAGGCAACCGCCTCGTTGATAGGTCTAAGGACAGCATCCAAAGTATCATTAACACCCTTGACTATTTCATAATAACCACCTTTGAATTTAGCTGCCTGGCCTCTGGTTTCCAGTCGTCCCTCCACTGCGGCTTGGACTAATAAATTGCTTTCCTCCACCAATTCCTTAATGGTATTTACCATTAAGCTAAGATTCTTTCCTAAAACATCATTTTCCGAACTTACCTTTACTTGTACAGATAAATCCCCTTCGGCCACCTTTGCTAAGGCCAATGACTGGCATTTAATATTTTCTGCCATGGACTTAAAGGAAGCTGCCAGCATACCTACTTCATCTTTGGCAGTGGCTTTAACATCAACATTTACATCTCCCAGAGCCAGTTTATCTGCCGCTGCTGCCAATTCCTTAATCGGTCTGCTAATAATCCGGGCAATGAATAACCCTAGACCAATGGAGATCAGTACACCCACCAGAATGATAATAAGCATTGAAGTCACGGCACTGGCGGCAATGCTGCTGTTTTCCTCAGCGGTCTCCTTGGCCATTTCAATTTTGATTTCCATAATTCGATTGATAATATCTAATTCTTCTCTGGCCGCTTTCCCATGGGTTCCATTTTCACTTATTACCGCCAGCGCCTCCGCATCCTGATCGGCCATGGCCAATTGAATCAGCCTGTCTGTTTCAGAACGAAAGACCCGATCCACTTCATAATATTTCCTGAATAATTCTTTTCCTTCCTCGGTTAGAATGGTTTTTTCTACTTCTGAAATATTTTTATCAATGGTGGCAAAATAATCCTTAATCCTGTTACTACGTTCTTGGATTTCCGCCGGTGAATTCGATATAATAATGTCTCTGGTATTTACCCGAATACGTTGAAAGGCGGTGGACATTTCAGCCATATTACCCATGGGTGCTGTCATTTTTTCATACATATTATTGTCAGCTTCGTTAATTTTTTTGATATTACTAATGCCGATATAACCAATAATACCTGCAACAAGAGCCACGATAATAAAAGCAATGGTTAATTTGGTAGCAATTTTTAAATTATAAAACCAGTTCATAGGTCTAGCCTCCTATTTTTATTCCTCCAGGAGTTTCTCCACATCCAGCAGCAGCTTGACTTGTTCCCCGACTTTCCCCATACCCTGAATGTACCTATTTTCCCTGCTCCGTCGCATACTGGGTGCTGGTTCAATATCCTGTTTTGGTATATCCAGCACCTCTGATACACGGTCTACAATTAACCCCATTGGCTGACCTTTTACCTGAATTACGATAATACAGGTTCGTTCATCATACTCCCTCACTGCCGCACCAAAGCGCAAACGCACATCCATTACCGGAATCACTTTGCCCCGTAGGTTTATGACTCCTTTGATATATTCAGGTACGTCGGGAACCTCGGTGATTCTTTGAATACCGATGATTTCCGTGACATACTGAATTTCTAAACCGTATTCTTCATTAATCAGGAGAAAGGTAAGGTATTTCCCCTCTTGGGTATCCTCTAAATCATCCTCCTCTTGCAGAAGATCCAAATCTAATTTATCCTTCATAGCCATCCTTTCGCCTTCTTTCTTATTCGGTTTTAATTCCCAGCAGATCCTCAGTGGAAACCATTAAATTGGCTATATCCAAGATCATACTGACTTCCCCATCCCCCAAGATTGCCATCCCAGAGACCCCCCTGATATTCCCCAGAGCCGGTGGAAGGGGTTTAATAACAATTTGTTGTTGACCAATTAGTTCATCCACAAATAGGCAACATTTCTGGTCTTCGCTTTCCATAACAATTAATATACCTTCGGTTAATCCCTCAAAGGTCGGCTGAACTTTGTAAAGCTGATGCAGTCGGATAACTGGCAGTAATTCGCCACGGATATTCACAACTTCTAAGCCATCCGGGTTCACCACGATTTGACTGCCCTTGGGTTGAAAACATTCCTTAATGGAGGCAATGGGGAAGGTATACATGGCCTTACCCACCCGCACCACCATTCCTTCAATAATGGCCAAGGTTAAGGGTATGCGGATAATAAACAGGGTTCCCTGGCCAGGTGTACTGCGTATTTCAATGCGTCCCCGCAGCTTTTCAATATTTTGCCTTACTACATCCATGCCAACACCCCGGCCGGAAATGGCTGATATCTCAGCGACCGTAGTTAGCCCCGGTTCAAATATAAGTTTCCAAACCTCTTCATCTTTTAAATCCTGGCGTTCATTAAGAAGCAAACCGCGTTCAATGGCTTTGTTTAAAATTTTTTCTCGATTTAATCCTTTGCCATCATCCCTGATCAAAATCCAAACCTCACCACCTGTGTGTCTTGCCTCTAAAATGACTCGCCCGGTTTCAGGTTTTCCGACAGCCCTACGTTGTTCGGGGGATTCAAGGCCGTGATCCACAGCATTACGCATGATATGGACCAAGGGGTCTGAAATTTGCTCAATGATGGTTTTATCAACCTCGGTATCCTCACCAATAATTTCCAGGGTTGCTTTTTTATGCATTTTATTCGAAACATCCCTTACTACCCGAACCATTTTGCGAAAAATCCCGGCCAAAGGCACCATCCGCAGGCTCATGGATACGTCTTGAATATCCCGTGTGATTTTATTAAGATGGCTAATGGCCTTTTCAAATCGATCCAACTGAAGTCCCTGGAGATCGGGATTATGGGAAACCATTGCCGCAGAGATAACCATCTCCCCCACCAAATCTAACAGTGTATCTAGCTTTTCCACATCCACTCGAATGGCCTGTTGAATGTTGTTAGTGACATTCTTGTTTGGGTCAGCACCACCGGTAACATTGCCATTGGTAGGTAGTCTTTCTGCTTCCACCAATACCTGCTGCTGCTCAAGAAGGGAGCTTGACTCCGCCTGTTCTCCCACCAAATCATCCTCTTTGGCTATCTTTTGTTCATAGGGGACAACAACTTTACCCAAACGATCCCTCAGGCTATCAATGGTCTTAAGTAATTCTGAAATTGCCTCATTGTTTACGGTTACCTGACCCTCCAGCATTTCGTTAAGCGTATTTTCAGCCCCGTGGCTGACTTGTTCCAAATCACTAAAACCAAGAAAACCGGCATTCCCTTTAAAACTATGAAAGGAACGAAAGATCTGCTCCAGCAGTGGATAATGATTGGGTTTATTCTCAAGCTGTAATAATGAAGTTTCAGCTTCTTCCAGGATCTCCCACCCGTCCTCGATGAATCGTTTAATCATTTCTGGGGT
Source organism: Desulfotomaculum sp. (assembly GCF_982386235.1). Taxonomy (NCBI): domain Bacteria; kingdom Bacillati; phylum Bacillota; class Clostridia; order Eubacteriales; family Desulfotomaculaceae; genus Desulfotomaculum; species Desulfotomaculum sp. The sequence continues at coordinate 23,057 of NZ_CEVWQM010000027.1, forward strand.
TATGGTAAAGATCCATGCTGCGGGATCGGGGGGACTTTGTTCTTCTGGTTCCTCCGCCGGATCAGCCTTTGCCGCGATACCTTGAATCGTCTGTTGAATCTCGCCAATTATGCCCCTGGCCTCGTTTTCCAAACCCCCATCTGAAAGTTGCTGTTCAATGGTATTCAGCAGCCCCTTGATAAAATCGCCGGTTTTATAAAGCAGCTCAATATGACCCGGTGCCAGGCTGGCTTTTCCTTTGCGGAAAATATCCAGCAGGGTTTCTGCTTCATGTGTGACATTAATCACCGTTTGCAGGTCTAGAAAGGAGGCCATACCTTTAATGGAATGAAAAAGCCTAAAGATGCTGTTTAAAATCTCATCATCCACCATTCCCGCATGAGAAACATGTTCTTCCATAGCGATGATCTGTGGTTCTATTTCCTCCAGCAATTCTCTGCTTTCGGCTACAAAATCACCAATCATCTCAATGCGTTCCTGGTCTTCACCCATCTCTCCTCCTCCTTTCTCTATCGCTCTTTTTCCCGCAGCAGTGCCTGCAGTTCCTCATAGGCCCTTTTAAGCTTGTTAAACTCCTGAGCCATTCGCTCCTGTTCCTCTTTGGTTTGTTTTCTTACCTCTGCCTCATCACCGATTTTTTCTATTGTTGCCAAAAGCTCCTCAATCACCACTGGTTTGCCAAAAAAAGCATAGGCCCCATGATTAACTGCTGCAATGGCCGTTTCAGCATCACCATAGCCGGTAAGAATGATGACCTTAGCATCCTGATCCAATTGCCGAATGGCCTTTAATACCTCGATACCAGTCATGCCAGGCATTTTCATGTCAGTAATGACAACATCATAGGAGTTTTCCAAGTAGTCTTTTATAGCTTCCTCCGGTACAGTAAACACGTTTAATTCATGACCTGTGGGTTCAAGAGCACTGACCAAACCATCCAAACAGTCACGATCATCATCAATCAACATAAATTTCATTCTAATCCCCCCATACTTTACCGTACTGACAATACAACCAGTATTTTGCTGTAAGTCAATTATTTTGTTGTGCTCCGAACTCTGCTCGTAGGGTGAATAAATAATTTTGACCCTGGGCCTGGTGGGTGCTCTTGTGGGTATTCCCACCACCATCCCCACTTCCCCGGTATTTAAAGTAACCATGGTATTCTCCGGATATAAGACGACTGTTTGCAGGAAGGCCTGCACCACCCGGGGGGAAAACTCCTGCCCTTCACCCTTCAAAATAATTTCCACTGCATGGTAGGGTGGAAAACCAGATCGGTAGGGCCGGTCCGTGGTTAAGGCATCGAAAACATCGGCAACAGCTATGATTTGGGCATTGGGGTGAATTTCATCCCCCTGCAATCCATCTGGATACCCCTTGCCGTCCCATCTTTCATGATGTTGGCGCACGGTAGTTATATGTTCCTTTGTATCTAACAAAGGCATAACGATGTTCATTCCTATCAGCGGGTGTTTTCTTATAATGGAAAATTCGTCCGGGGTTAGGCCCCCCGGTTTATTTAAAATTTCCTTGGGCACCAGTAATTTCCCCAAATCATGCATTAAAGCCCCAGCGGCCAAATCAGTCAGACCTTGACGATTAAACGCCATCTCCATGCCAATCAGAACAGCTAATAAAGCCACATTAATGGAATGCACATAGGTATAAGGGTCATGCTCATGAAGCATATCAAAGTACATTCTTAATTTTGAATTCTTCCGTATACAGCTTCTAACATCATCCACCACATTGTTGGCATCCCCCAGCCTTTGCTGATTGACCAATTTAGCTTCTTGGTAAAGTCCTCGCATCCGTTGGGCTGAATGGGCCATTAGATTTTCCGGTGTATCGTCATAGTCTATGCCCTTTTTAATGTAGGGTAGCTGACATATCCTTCTCTGAAATTCCTGCCATGCACCATGCAAAACATATAATTCTTTATTCTTAAACATATCCTGAATTTCTGAAGTAACCTTTTCTCCTTTTAGCAAAATCGGCTGACCTTGTCGGTTAAATAAATCTAAAGGAGATGTATCGTGGATATCTAAACTTAGATGATAGGGTTTTAGAATATGGTGAATTTCCTTTGCCACTGCCTCACTTCCCTTGTCCGTTATTGCTGTTTAACTATTCAAAGCAAAAACCATGCCGATTTTGCTGTTAGCCGTTCGTTTTTAGTATCCTGAAAAATGGCCATGCGCCTTGGGATTTAAAACCGCTATCTAGGTCATCCTGAGCAGTAGCGAAGGATCTTTTCCATCATTGAAAAGCTAGCCCTAAGATCCTTCGCTGTCACTCAGGATGACATTTCTTTTTCATGTAAGAAAAAACAAGTGAACCCTTTGGTACACCAAAGGGTTCACTTGTGCAGGGTGGTTCATTTATAGCTTTTGCATTCGACCATAGAGTACGCGGCGGGATATATCCAGGTAGCGGGCGGTTTTTGTTCGATTACCGCCGTGCATTTCCAATGCTTTGACAATGATCCTATTCATGTATTCCTCTAGGGAAAAGGGTTCCTTGGGCAGAGTAAATTCCTTGGGGTTGAGCTGCTGCCCGATCGTGTTTTGACTGGGTGTGAGCATCGTATTCTCGGGGGTTAGTAAACCTAAGTGAGAGGATTGCAAGGTTTCGTCATTGTACATAAAAACCGCCCACTCAATGGCATTTCGTAATTCACGGACATTGCCTGGCCAGGGGTAGTTTTCCAACAACTTGGCCGCTGCAGTTCCAATCCTTTTAAACCCTTTACCCTTTTCTTTGGCAAACTTATCCAAAAAGAGTTTGGCCAGGGGTAGGATATCTGCCCCCCTTTCCCTTAGTGGCGGAAGTTGCATATAACCTATTTTCAGGCGATAATACAGATCTTCTCTAAACTTCCCTTCCTCTACCCTGCTTTTTAAATCGACATTGGTGGCACAGATTACCCTCACATCAACCTTTACTTTTTTTAGACCGCCAACCCGATAATACTCCCTTTCCTGCATCACACGCAGTAGTTTTCCCTGCAGTTCCAGGGGAATTTCCGCCACTTCGTCAAGAAAGATGGTCCCTCCCTGGGCCAGATCAAACTTACCCCTTTGTCCCTTAGCCAGACCCCCGGTAAAGGCTCCCGCTTCGTAGCCGAACAATTCACTTTCAAATAAACTTGGTGTCAGGGCTGCACAGTTAATGTCCACAAAGGGCAGCATTTCATTGATGCCGCCATAGTGGATGATCCTGGCAATAACTTCTTTGCCACTGCCGGTTTCTCCTTGAATAAGCACCGGAATGGTACGGTCTGTATGATATTTATGAGCCTGATCCACCAACCGGATCATTTCCTGGGAGAAAAAGCCGATACCAGCCATGCCGATGGATTGGGCCAGGGTCTTTTTTAATTGCACCAATTCCCTGCGGGTTGCCTCCGTCTCATCCTGCAATTTTTCCTGAAAGTGTTTGGTCAAAACAGTATTTTCTTCGATGAGGGCTTGGTGTTCGGCAATCCGTTCGGTTATGACTGCCAGTTCCTCTATATTGATGGGCTTTAATAAGTAGTCATAGGCCCCTGCCCGAAGGGCTGAGATGGCTGTCTCCATATCTCCATGGCCGGTAAAAAGCACCACGTTCGTATTGCTTTTCAGAGGGGTTTGTGCTACTTGTCTAAGGAAGTCTAACCCAGACATTTTGGGCATTTTTATGTCCGATAAGACCATGGGAAAATGACCCCTGGCCAAAAACCCGAGGGCTTCTTCCCCGTTGCCGCACTCCGTCACATGGTGTCCCATTTCACACAAAAAATCAGCCACCCCGGCCCTGCTGTCCCGGTCGTCATCCACCAGCAGTATATTCACTTTCACCCCTCCTGCTTTGTTGTTAGCTGTCAGCTAAAAGACTTCTACCGCTAACAGCCCTAGCAACGAATTAAAACTTTGTGTCATCCTGAACCACAGCGGCGAAATAACCAGCCAAGGAAAGAAAAGACCCTCCGCTATCACACCGGATGACCTGGTTAATCGCTAAGAGCGAAAGGCTAATGACTGGATACCCAGGTGCATCTGGGTCCATCGTTAAGGAAAGGAAACTCCACTCGAAAGACGGCACCTGCCCCAGCCTGTTCCTTACAATAAACTTGGCCGCCCAAGGAATGTACAATCGTATGGATGATGGCTAAACCCAGTCCCATACCCACTCCCGCAGGTTTGGTGGTAAAGAAGGGGTCAAAAATCCTTTTCCTGTCCTCATCTTTGATGCCTGGCCCATTGTCACTTACTTCCAGGATTACCTTATCTTCGGCCCAGGTGGCACAGATAATCTCCTTCGTACTCTGATTCACCGTATCCAGGGACTGCATGGCATTGATTAAAAGGTTAATAACAACTTCCTCCAACCTGGTTTCCTGACCCAGTATAGGGGGAAGATTACTTTGTGTTTTCTTTACAACGTGAATACCATGGGATGACAGTTGTTTGCCAACCATCGCCAATGCACCCTCCACCGCATCATTTAAATTACAAGGGGCAACACTGTTCAGTTTTTCTGTTCGGACAAAGGAACGCATGTGTTTGATAATATCATCGATGCGGCTGGCCTGGGCAGAGATCTTTTGAATATTGGTCATTGTTCTTGCAACATCCATAACCCGTCCCCTGTTGTGCCAATAAATCATACCGTCTGCTATTACCTTAAGGGAATTTAGGGGCTGATTAATTTCATGGGCAATGCCCGCAGCCATCGTGCCAAGGGAAGCTAGCCTTTCTACCCTGGCCAGTCTTTCCTGGGTCTCCAGCATCTCCGCCTCTGCCCTTTTTCTTTGTGAGATATCACGAATCACACTTAATAAAAGGGAACTGCCGGCCACCTGGGTGACTCCCAGTGAGCTCACTTCCACCGGAAAACAACTGCCATCCTTTCGACGGTGCATGGTCTCAAATAAAAACTCGCCGCCAAAGGACCTGCGAAACTGTTCATCATAGTTTCGCATATCTTCCGACGCACGTAAATCGATAATCTTTAAGGCAAGAAGTTCCTGCCGGGAGTAACCATAGATCTTTTCTGCCGCTTCATTGGCCTCAAGTATTTTCCCCTCTGTATCCATCATCAAAATAATATCATTGACACTCTTAAACAAAAGATGATAACGCTGCAGCACTTCTTCTGCCCTTTTGCGCACAGAAATATCTTGTTTAATGGCAATAAAATTGGCAATCATCCCCTGCTCATCCCGTACCGGAGTGATGGTCATCTCTTCGGCGTATAAAGTTCCGTCCTTGCGCCTGTTAATCATTTCCCCCTGCCAGACATGACCACACAGGATATGTTCCCAAAGTTCTTGATAAAAGGCGCGATCCTGCAGCCCAGATTTTAAGAGGCGGGAATTTTCCCCCAACACCTCCCATTGGGAATAACCAGTGAGATTACAAAAGGCAGGATTCACCCATTGAATATCGCCGGCCGGGTCAGTTATGACAATGGCGTTAGCGGCAGCTTCCATAACTTTCGTTAAAAGCTTTAGCTGTTGTCGGGATGAAGCATCATGGATGGCAATGGCCAGTTGTCCGGCAATATTTTCAAAGGAATGGTTGCGTTCCCTGGTGAAATAGCTTACTTGGTCACTGTAAATTCCCAGGACACCAATCACTTGCCTACCGATAAGCAAAGGAAAACCAGCCATGGAACGAATGCCACAGGAAGTTAGTTGTTCCTGCCAAATACCACGTACCTCATTGGTCGTCAATAACTGCGTTTGGCCGGATTCGATGGCCTGGGTACAAGGGTCCCGACCTTCTAAAAGATTTTCCCAGATGAAAAAATGTGTATATAAGTCTGCCTCGATGGCACCGGCCTTGGCACCAATGCGGACAGATCCGTCCGGTTCCTTGAGGACAATCCAAGCAAGTTTAATATCCAGCAAACGGGACAGTTGATCACAGATAAAATCAAGAATTTGATCCAAGGGTTTTTCTGCCAAGACCATCATGGCCATTTGGTATAACAAAACATCTTGGAACTCAAGCCATTTTCTTTGGGTAATGTCCCGAACCACACAGACAAATCTTTCCTTTGGTTCAATTGTCTTTTTATTCAAGGATAGCTCTGCGATAAAGCAACTGCCATCCTTTCTTCGTCCAGTGGTCTCAGTAATGATACCCTTTCCCTCTGTTTTCAGTTGATTAAATGAGACATATCCCATCAGCAAATAAATGGCTTGATGTCGTATCTCTGCCTGGCTATAGCCAAACATCTTCTCCGCAGCAGGATTAAAGGTTTTTATTTCCCCTTGATTATCAAAGGTAATGATGGCATCAAAGGAACCTTCGAAAATCGCCCGCATCCTGACCTCGTTTTGGCGCATGGACTTTTCGGCTAATCTTGCTTGCTCCTCCGCCCTGCTTACACGCAGGGCATAACGCAGGCTTTGCTTCAGAGATTCAGGGGAAATTCTGTCCTTTGCAAGGTAGTCTGAGGCACCGGCTTTCATTATTTCCACCGCTGTTTGTTCGTCCCCATAACCAGTCAGCATGACCACAGGAACGCTCGAATTGACCGCCTTAATTTTTTGTAGTATTTGTAAACCATTTTCCCCGGGCAATCGATAATCAATAAAAACACAATCAAAATCTTTTTCCTTGAGTAAAACCAGTGCTGTCACGCCGTCACTGGCTTCGGTAACCTCCAAATTAAATTCTGATGTTCTTAACATGCGACCGATAGCCATTCGATCCACTTGGTCGTCATCAATGACAAGGATTTTTATTTGCTCACTCATATAAATCCTTCCTTATACTTGATTGCTTTACTTTGTTCGCAGGTAATTCACTTAGGGTCCAGTATAGGTCAAGAACAGAGATGGCCTCCACAAACTTTGGCAGGGAAAGGGGTTTTACGATATAGCCTGCTACATTATAATTATAGGCATCGATAATATCCCTTTCTTCATCCGAGGTGGTTAATACAATAACTGGAATCGTCTTTAGACTCTGATCATTTCTTATTTCCCGCAATAGTTCAATACCGTTCATTTTAGGCATGTTGATGTCCAATAAAGCAATACTTGGCAGCGGTACATTATCTCCTCTTAACATCGCCAAGGCTTCCACTCCATTGCGGGCTATGTCAAGGGGATTGGTGATATTATTCTTTTGAAAGGCCCTTTTTACAGCCATGATATCCACTTCATCATCTTCTACCAGTAAAATACGTAGGTTTTTATCTCTCATCATCTACTCCACCCTCTATTTAGTCATTAACCATTGGCTATTTGCACAAAAGCCTACGCTAAAAGCAAAGGCTATTTGGGCCATGTAAACTGGAATGTCGTACCACGGCCTCCATCGGAAAACAGTCGCAATTCGCCTTTTTGGCTTTCAATGATTTTTTTAACGATAGCAAGACCAACCCCTGTATTTTCTGCTTCATCTTTGGGGCATAGGGTTTGAAAAAGTTCAAAAATTTTACCGTGATATTCCGGTGCAATGCCTGGCCCATCATCCGCCACTGAAAATTGATAAAAGTCCCCTTTATCCTCCACCGCAATGCTTATTCGACCCTTTGGTTGATCATGATGCTTAACGGCATTGCCAATTAGGTTTGCCAGTACCTGAATTAGCTTGGTGCGATCTGTTTTGATAATGGGCAAATTGGCTGCCGTAGCCACAATAAAACCTGCTGGGAGATGCAGCATATCAATTATTTCCACGATAAGCCGTTTAAGATCCGTCTCCCGTATTTCAGCTTTGAGCCGCCCGGCTCTGGAATACTGCAGAATCCCTTCAATTAGTGACTCCATTCGATGCACCCGTTTACGTAACAGATCCATCATTTTCTTGGCTTCTCCCTGCAGGTCTGGACCCATCTCTTCTTCTATCCAATCGGAGAGATGGGCAATCCCCCGCAGAGGGGCCTTTAAATCATGAGAAACCACATAGGCAAACTGTTCCAATTCCTTGTTGCTTTTTTCCAAATTCCAAGCATATTTTTGTATTTCTTGCTGTTTTTCCCTTAGTCGATTTTCTGCCTCCTTAAGCTCCGTAATATCCCTGCCAATTCCTTCGATAGCGATTAAGCTCCCCTTCCGGTAAACAGGCACATTGCGATGCTCAACCCAAATAACCCGACCATTCTTATGCTGCCAACGTAAAAGCAGTGGTTTGGTAAAGTCCGGTGTCTGAAGATAATTATTAAATATATCCCTTTCCTCAGGGATAACTACCCTAAAGGCTAAGTCTGGATCACCATAATATTCCTCTGGGGTATAGCCAGTAATATTAAAGGTAGCTGGGCTGACATAATCAAATTTCGGATTAGGACCCAGTCTTAACCGATAAATAACATCATGAGCATTTTCTGCTAATAGACGAAATCTTTCTTCACTTATTTTTATGTTATTTCTTACCATTTGGAAATAAATCATTAGGAGTCCCACGGCCACCGTTAGCTCTAAGGTCGAGGCCAGGAAATAACGCCAAAAGGGGTAAGGAATAAAGGACTGTAGCAAAGGATAAGAAATCTTATGAAGGGACCAGATAATAAAAGCCCAACCCACAATGGCATTACCAATCCCATCGGGCAGTTTCTTACTTAAGAAAAGAAATCCGTTCCAAAAATATAAAACTGCTATGAAAGTAAAAGCTGGTATAACCACTAAATAAACGGATAACTCTAAAACAAGGCTGAGGATAAGCCAGCTACTAAAAAACGCTGTGGATATGACCCAGCCTTTTTTCATAGACTGTCCTACAAAGGAATAGGTACCCCATAGTAAACAAAGGGCACTTAGGATACAGGGCAGTTGATCCCCGTGGAGGTAATAGGTGGGGATGTTAGCATAGATAATAAACAGATCATAGATTAAGCGAAATACATAAATCGTCCAGGCAATGGCCCAAATGGCCAGATATTTCTGCCGCTCTTGACTATAAATATACCAATACAGGGACACTAAGACTAAGGTACATAATAATCCCGCCAAAGCCGAGGGTGCCAGCCAGTTCATACGGATCCTCCTAACTCGAACCTGTCTGTTATTAAAATATAATTTGCAACTTTTGTCCTAGGATAGTATGTACGTTCCCTGTTTCACATCCTTTTCCCTTCTAAAAGTTACTTTTTTATTAAGAATTTTAAATCAACTTGTGATATTTGAATACTGTAAAAAACACAAAGGCCCCTGCTAAATTATACCTCTAATTAGCAGGGGACCAATATATATCAATCATCTTGCCTGGCCTTATAATGATTTAACTAAAATGTAAATTCCCATCAATAATAACATTGCATTTGTCATCAGTTGAAACATGCTGCGATTTATTTTTTTAAACAACAGATTGCCAACAATAATGCCCAGAATAACGGATGGCATTAAATATCCCGAAAGAGTAAAAACCTGTGGACTTACTCCCACGGTAACAAATTGCATCGCCATTCCCGTCATATAAACAACGATAAAGAAACCAAGGGTTGTACTTCGGACAACCTCATTTTTAAAATTACCATGATTAAAGTACAGGGAAGTAGGCACACCGGGCATATTAACACTGGTAGTTAAGGCTCCCGCAAAAAATCCCACCAATATTTCCTGGCATTTTTGAACTACATCTAGAAAAGTCCTATCGTTTGGCCTATTGGCCGGTGATTTATCGATCATTCCTACGTCACTTGCATCCGTTGCAATCGCTAATTGATTCGTGCCCTTTACAATAAACTCCTGATAGTATTTATACAAAGAAAGCATGGTAAGGGACAAAACAACAATGGCTATGGTGATTTTCAAGGTTTCTAATGGTGCATAGGCAAAGAATGCTACCCCAATGGGAACCCCAAAAATACTCCCAACAATGAGCTGCTTTAAAATCCTGTAATCAATATGCTGCTTTATTTTCGGTGTTAATACGACAGCTATTAAAAAGGAAAGCAGGATACTGACTTGAATACTTTCCTGAGAATTATATAAAATCAATAGAAAAGGCCCTGCCATGATGGCAAACCCTGATCCTGTAATGGATTGTAGGGCAGAGGCAATAAAAACAATTACAGAAGCATAAATCAATTCATGCATTTTTCATCACCACTTATTTGTGAAATACCCCCATAGGCTAAGGGGTAGTCATTTGCACTACCCCTTAAAAAGTAAATACTAAGGTCTGATATAGCCAAAGCCATCGGCCTGTTTCTTTACAAGCTCGGTAATACCCGCAGGAATTACCTCGACAAAATTTGGCCTTTGACCTTCGTCAAGGTCAAAGGCCCGAAGGGAATTTCTGCAGGCCTTAAATACTACACCAACGTCATTAAGCTCTGCCATCCTAGCTAAGATTTCCTTCTTTTCCTCTGTTTGGTAAAAGGTATTCACCGCTGCCGAATTAACAACTACCTCCACTTCGGCCTCCTGGGGCCCTACATCTTTAAGAAAGTTCGTGATATTTGCTAGGACTCCGGGCCAAATTTCGTTGTCAGATACATGAAATAATACTTTATGGTCAGCCATACTATACCTCCTGCATTTTCTCTTTTGCCAGCTTTTTTAAAGCAAGGATACGTTCTTCCTGAAGGGGCGTAACCCCATGCAGTAAATATTCTTTACCGATATAGGAGTACTTCTGTTCACCTAAACGATGGTAAGCCAACAATTCATACTTTACATTAGGATTTCCTTTAATAAAATTAATTATCGCTAAAATATCTGCCTCTGTATCATTAAACCCTGGAATGACAGGTGTCCTTACCAGAATACTCTTGCCTGGGTTACCAAAATTATTTACACAGATAATTGCAAGGTGTATCGTACGAACCAACTGGTCATGCTCTGGGCAAAATTAAAAACCCGGTTCTTATATTTCAAGACTTCCCGGGTTTAGAGTGTCAAAAAATAGCGTTTGTTGAATTAATCACTTGAAACAAAACTCAAAGAATCTTTTAGATAAGCCTTGGCAGACAATCCCAAGGATAAGCACAAGATGCCATAAGATAGCCTTGACTGCTAAAGAAGTCAATTGGCTAGAAGAAAGTAGCCCGCTGGATAGCCGGTCAGCACTTACTTAGCACAGTCAGCCTGTACCCATACCTCACACTACCTGAATTTTATCCTTTGATTTTGCGAACGATGACCTCGGCGGAAATCTCTCCCGGATCATAGAAGCGAATGGCGCTCTTCACTCCGTCAAAGGCGATGGGCAACTCGGTGCAACCCAGGATAACCTGGCCGATCCCCTCCTCCTTACACCAACGGGCTACCTTCTCGGCATGGCGGTGGGCTCTGTCCATCTGCCCAGCCTTGACCGATCGGATGGCCTCAAGTGTATCCGTAAGGGCAACGGTAGAGGGCAGCCGGAGCCGAATTCCCGCCGCCTGGAGAGGGACTTCATACAGCCCGGCTTGGAGCAGAGCTAGGGTCCCCAGGAGCAGGACTTCCTCCACACCCTGATCCTTCAGGAAGTCAACGGTCAGGTCAATGAGGTTGAGGACGGGGATGCTTACCGCCTCCGCCACGTTGAGATAATAATAGTGTGCCGTGTTGCAGGCGATCACCAGCATGTCAGCCCCACAGCGTTCTAGGCCCGCCGCCATTTCCGCCATGGCGGGGCCAGCACTCTGCCCGCCCGCCAGGATGGCTTCCACTCTAGGAGGAACCTTTGGATTGCAATCCACCAACATTCGGATGTTCTCTTGATCCCGCCCTGCCTTGGTGGCCCGAATGATCTTGATCATGAAATCGGCAGTTGCCTGGGGACCCATACCGCCGAGGATGCCTAGTACCTTCTCCTTACTCACATGCTCGCCTCCCAGACAGAATCAATCCTTAAAATAATTGCCTCCCTTGGGTCGGTGCCGTTGGTACCGGCCCAAGGGCAGACAACAGAATTCTTATTTATACTCGGGAACGGGAATGCCGTACTTCTCCATGCGCTTGTCGATAGAGGCCTTGTGACCCATCATGCCCTCCATGGCACAGGACAGGGAGCAGTAGGGAGCTACGTACTTCAGGCCGCCCTCTTCCACCTTCTGGTAGGTAAGGGTCTTAAGAAACTTGCCAACCCATAGGCCGCCGGTGTACTTGGCTGCTTTCATGGTGGGTAGAATGTGGTTGGTGCCGATGCCCTTGTCACCCATGGCCACAGTGGAGTACTGACCCACGAACAGGGAGCCGTAATTCTTCAGGTTTTCCAACAGCCACTCGTCATGCTCGGTCTGAATCTCCACGTGCTCGCTGGCGTACTCGTCAGCCACCTCAGCGGCCTCCTCGATGCTGTCCACGACCACGATCTGGCCGTTGTTCTCCCAGCACACCCGGGCGGTAGCACCAGTGGAGAGCGCGTCCATCTGCACCTCTAGCTCCTTCATGACCGCTTTGCCGAAAGCCTCGGACAGGCAGATAAGCACACACTCAGACTCCGCGCCATGCTCGGCCTGGGCAATGATATCAGCAGCCACGATCACGGGATCAGCGCTGTCATCGGCCACGATTAGGGCCTCGGAAGGACCGGCGAACTGGTCAATCCCCACCTCGCCATAGAGCTGGCGCTTGGCCTCGGCCACATACTTGTTGCCTGGGCCCACCAGAATATCCACGGGCTTGATGGTTTCTGTGCCTACGCCCATGGCCACCACGGCCTGTATGCCGCCTAAGCAATAGATCTCAGTGGCACCGGCCACAGACATGGCGTAGATGGTCTTGGCTGGGAGCTGGCCCTTGTAGGGCGGAGTACAAGCCATGATCCGCTCCACCTTAGCCACGGCGGCCGGGGTGATGCTCATATTCGCAGAGGCCACGATGGGGTAGGTACCGCCGGGCACATATGAACCGGAAGAACTCACGGGAACGGTTTTCTGGCCCAAGGTGACCCCGGGGAACATCTCCATAGAAAAGTCCTGGATCATGTCGTACTGTCTCTGGGCGAAGCGCTTGACAGAGTCGTGGGCGAAATTGATGGTCTCCTTATCTAAAAGGGATATCTCCTTGCTGGCCTTGGCGATGTCCTCCTCGGTGAGGCGGAAGGACTTGGGACTCCACTTGTCAAACTTTTCAGAGTAGCGGCGAACGGCGGCATCGCCCTCGGCGCGGATCTCCTCAATAATCTTGGCGACGGCTTCCTGTACCTCGGCCTTTGATTGAGCGGTGCGGGGCAGTTTATCCTTCAATATCTTTTTCAAGACAATTACCTCCTAATTAAACCTTGCATTTTTCTGATTTATTTGTTCTCGGCCAGGGTCACATCGGTGTAGGCGAAGAGTGCGGGCCAGCCGCCTGTGTGGACAAACAAAACGTTCTCATCACTCTTGAAATAGCCCTTACGGATCAGGTCGATCATACCAGCCATGGTCTTACCGCTATAGACAGGATCAAGCAGGATGGCCTCAGTCCGGGCTAGCATCTGAACGGCCTCTACCATGGAGTCGGTGGGCAGGGAGTACCCGGGTCCCACATAGTCGTCGAAGACCTCCACGTCTTCCAGCTTAATCTCGTTGGCGATCTCCAGCTTCTTGGCTAGGCTGATGGCAAGGTCGTAAACGGCCTTCTGCTGCACGTCCTGCTTACGGTTGACGCTGATGCCGGTGATGGGAATGTTGGCGTTATTGCCCTTGATGCCCGCCACCAGTCCCGCGTGGGTGCCAGTGCTGCCGCTGGGACAGACAATGTGATCAATGTTCAGACCCATGTTAAAGGTCTGAGAGAGGATCTCTTGGGCACAGGCCACATAGCCCAGACTGCCGATGGTGTTGGAGCCGCCGCCGGGAACGATGTATGGCTTGCGACCCTTGGCCCGCAGCTCATCAGCCAGCTTCTCCATCTCCTTCATCATATCGCAACCGCCGGGAACCACCTTGATGTCCTCTACGCCCAGTAGGCGGAAGAGATAGTTGTTACCATTGGCATCTACCTTATAGCTGTTGGTCACCCGCTCTTCTAGGATGAGCTGGCACTTCAGACCCTCCTTGACTGCAGCGGACAGGGTAAGTCGGCAGTGGTTGGACTGGACGGCGCCACAGGTGAGGATAGTGTCGGCTCCCTGGGCAAGAGCGTCGGCCATCAGGAACTCCAGCTTACGAGTCTTGTTTCCGCCACCGGCTCCTTCCAGCAGATCGTCCCGCTTGATGTATATGTTAGGTCCACCCAGAGCCTTAGTGAGGTTAGGCAGGAATTCGATAGGGGTCTCGTAGGCTGTATAGCGTCTTCTAGGAAATTTTGCAAGATTCATAATTTATTCCTCCTGTATATTGACTAAAGCTTAATATCATATGAACATATTCGGCAAACCAGAATAATGCCTGACAGTTTGTCTCAAGGTCGGCTTACGTGTTGCGATGCATGGCATGTCCGCTATATTCACCCAGCATCAGCTGGTCCAATTCCTCCGTTGTCATCGTCACCCGCTTGGACTGGAAGATATAGACCCCCGCGCCGATAAGGCACCAAGCACCCAGCATACAATACTCAATGTTAGTGAGGCTACCAGGCATGCCGGGAATGAGCAGCAGGCTCAGAATAGTCAGGGCCAAGATACCTCCCAGCAGGAAGCTGAATCGCTTGACCCCCGAGACATACTGGGAATCCTTCTTGGCTAACAAGAAAGCCGCCAAGCAAGTGTAGCCATATCCAAGGGCGTTGCCCACCGCCGCCATGTCGACGATCCAAATAATGATCTGACGGCCAATCAAAGGGAAGAGCAGTGAGAACACTGTAATAAAAATGACGGCGTTCCCAGGAATCCCGTGCTTATTGACCTTGGAGAACCAGCCCGGTAGAATCCTAGCCCGGCCCATGCTGAACAGCACTCTGGAACTGGAGAGCATCTGCCCGTTAATGCCCGTAGCCACACCCATGACCGACGCAATGACCAGGCACACCACGCCCCCGGTTCCCATGGTCATCTTCACGGCCTGCATGGTGGTCCAGGGAGTATCCATGGTCACCATCTCGGTCCAGGGCATGGGAGCTGCAGTGGCAAATGAAGTGGAGATATACATCAGAGCACCGGACACAATGGCCAGTACCAGCAAAAGAGATGTCTTTTTGTGATCGAAACCAAACTCCTCCGAGGACTGGGGGATAGTGTCGAAGCCGCAAAAAGCCCATGGTGTGATAGCCAAGACAGCGGCAATGCTAAAGAAGACGGTCTTGTCCATTGGAAAGAAAGGCTTAAGATTCTCCACCTTGAATCCTTCGAAGGTCAGCGCTCCGGCCAGGAGTATCAGCACCGCCCCTACCATGGCAATTGTCGTCATGGTCTGAATGTTGCCGACCTTTTTTATGCCTGTATAATTCATAAAACCATAAATCAGTATTGCTGCTAAGGGTATGAGTACATCCACCATGTAAACATCCCAGCCACCAATGGTATACAGGTAGCCGTGCTTAAACCACCCCGGAGCCACAAACCTCCCCACTAGAGAGAGCGCCGTGGCGTTCAAAGGGACTATGGCACCGTACGCCAAAACCAGACCCCAGCCCACGATCATGGAGTGAACTCTACCTAAGGTACAATAGGCGTAGGCACTAGCACCTCCGGCCACAGGGATTTTTTCCACCATATAGCTGTAACTGCGGCTTATGACGATCATAAATAGACCGCCAACCGCCGATTATGCCGCCCAAGCCGCCCAATTTAAGCCATTCCCCCGGCATAACAAAGCAGCCAAAACCAATGATCGTCCCCAGTGCAATGGACCAGATCGCAAGTGGACTCAGGGATTTTTTAAGTTCTCTCTGTTTATCCGTCATTTTTAGTACTCCTCTCGATTTACAGTTTGCAAAGCCTTTTCCAGGTCGTATTTAATGCCGCTGTAACGGATAATGGTGTACCAGATATGCAAAAGCGGAAAATTAAAGTAGAATCTACTCGCCTCTCCCGGGCTAACAAAGGTTAACATCCCTACATCGTGATGTACGGACAAGTCAAAGTGTAAAAAATGCAAGTTTGGGAGGATAGTTCCCATCTTGCTTTTTAAAAGGACACCTACTGGCGATCTGCTCCTTTTGGGGGGAAAACACACTTCTATTACTCCCTACCTCGTCCAAAATGCACCACGAATGCATAATAGTCTGAGCGATAGACGCTCTGCTCATACTCTACAACGCGGCCTGACGGATCATAGTTAATACGCTCAATGAAAAGCACAGGAAGGGTCTCCGGTATGCTCAGAAGTTCCTGCTCGCCTGTGTCCGGCATCCTAGCTGTAATGATTTGTTTGGCGTCCCACAAGGTGATCCCAAACTCCTCCAGCTTCGTATATGTAGCAACATCGTTCAAATCACAGTCAAGAAACTTTTCTCCTATTTCCGCCGGATAATAGTTTCTTTCAAAGGATACTGGTGTGGTGTTGGCACATCTCACCCGCTCCATGCAATACAGCTGCTTTTCTCCAATCGTCTGCACTACTTCTTCCGGTTCCGTGGTGTGGTACATACGCAGAAAATTAACATGCGGCTTCATACCTTGCTGTCGGATAATGTCCTGAAATGTACTGAATTTCCCAAGCCACTCCTCCACAGGCTTAAAAGATATGAACGTGCCCTTTCCGTGTACCTTTTTCAGTAACCCCTCTTCCACTAAAGTTTTGATAGCGTGGCGAATGGTGGATCTGCTGACGGAAAAGCGCTCCATCAGTTCCAACTCGCCTGGGATCTTCTCTTCATAGACACCGGCTAAAATTTCCTTCTCCATGGTCATTTTTACCTGTAAATGCAGCGGTAAATACTGCTCAAGCTCCAATTTAATTTATCCTCCAAATCCTACTGTTTTCGTATCATATTATAGATATAATACAGGTTTGTCCTTACGAAATCAAGGTGGATTTGAAATTCGAAGTGTTGCCTAACCAAACACCTCGTCAACAGCTTCTTGGATCACGGTGGCGATGACCTCGCAGTCTACCAGCGAGAAGGTCAGGGGTACACGGAAGTCACACAGCACATTAAGAATCTTTCTGGTCTGGGGGAGCGCCTGCTTGTTTTTAATGTACTCCCAATTTTCCCATGAGCTGGTAAATCCTCTGGCTTCCTTAGCACCAAACCACTTGATCTCTACTCCCCGCTTGGCGCAGGCAGCCACGAAATCCCCCATCTGCCCATAGGTAGCGCCAGGGATCAGGAACTGAAGGGACGATCCCACATAGGTCTCCTCCGGCGGGCGGATAGGAAGGGACAATTTTACGATACTAGATAGTCTCTTCGCCAGAAGGTCATACCGCTCGTTCCACCGCCGACACTGGGTCTCCAAATTGGGAAGCTGACTGCGGATCAGGGCCGCCACCAGGTTGGACATGCGCTGGCTAAGGTTGGGGATGATCCCCTTGTACTTTTCGAATACATCAAGCTCCGGCCTGGAAAGATGGCTGCTGTACAACATGTAGGAACCAGAATAGAGGATAGCTTTAGCGATGACATCATCGTCGTCGGAAACGAAAAGCCCGCCCTCTCCGGAATTCATATGCTTGTAGGTCTGGGTAGAATAGCAGCCAGCCGCGCCGAAAGTGCCTGTCATCTTGCCCTTCCAGTAGGCCCCGACGGTATGGGCACAGTCCTCCACCAGGGTGATGTCCAACCGCTGGCAGATCTCTGTGACCCGATCCATGTCCACCACGTGGCCCCGCATATGGGACAGTAGGAAGAATTTGGCTCCCGTAGCCTTGGCCTTGCGCTCGAGATCATCCAGGTCGGTGGTAAGATTTTCGGTGATCTCCACGAAGACCGGATCGGCCCCGGCATTTTCCATGGCTCCCGGCACCGGCGCCAGGGTAAAGGAGTTGCATAGTACCTTGTCTCCTGGTTTGACGCCCACGCTCTTAAGTGCTAGGTAAATTGCGCTGCCACAGGAGGAGACACCCAGGCAGTACTTGCTCCCCACATAATCGGCATATTCGCATTCCAACTGAGCCGCTTCCGAGGTCTCGCCTGCCGCAGTATTATAGCGGTGGATCCGACCGGAACGCAAAATTTCAACGGCACGTGCGATTCCCGCCTTGGGTATGGGTTCTTGTTTGGTAAACTCTTTTGTGAATATAGTAAATTCTGAATTCATGGTCTTCCCTCCTTTCTTTATATTTTTATCTTATCAAAACATTGTCATGTTGTCCATACATCATTACAAGTTATTGCGAGTTATTTTGCAGCTTATTTTATACTTAAAGTTATTCTGTTTAGCGCAAAAGCATGGAAGATGAGTCAATTTAACTGCCACTTATGCTGGTCCGTTAATGAGAGAAATGCTATCGTTTAAAACTGACATAGGATAAATTTTTTCAGAAAACAAGCAAAAAGGAATCCTCTATCACCTTAGAAGGTGATGCAGGATTCCTTTTTGCTTCTCTTAACCATCTGCCAGATTACTTAATTTAAATATCTCATCGATATCCTTTTCCTCCGGAAATTTTGCAGAGTTCACTAAATTTTTCGTTTTCATAATTTTACCAACAAAGTTTTTCTGTTCTGCACGGGTAAGTTTCAAGTCGACATTGGGCAGTACCCTTGTTAGAAGTTCCCCTACCTCCGAAAGGTTATGGCATCCCATTGCCTTTACCACCTGACCAACCCTTTCCGGACAATCCTGTTCTATAAAGTCCAGTGCCGCTTTCAGTACCACGCCATTGGCCAAACCATGGGGTAGGTTTTTGTAATAAGTCAAGGGGTAACCCATGGCATGAACAATATTGGTTCCGGTTTGGGCAATGACTATACCAGCCAACATCGAGGCGTAAAGAAGTTCCTCCCGCTGGGCCAGAGAAATATGATCCGGTTCCATGGTTTGGAGCAGCTTACCCAGCATACCAATACTTTCTAATGCCAACATATCGGATAACACTGTTGACCGCTTATTTAAATAACCTTCAATACTATGGGAAAGTGCATCAACCGCCGTATTAGCAGTGATTTGCCAGTTAAGCTTTAACATGTATCTGCCATCCAAAAAGGTCAGCTTCGCAAATAAATCTTCGCCGGCGATAGATATCTTTGTCTCAGCAGTATCCACTGTAAGAACAGCATAGGGTGTTACCTCACTGCCGGTACCGGCGGTGGTGGGTATGGCCACGAACGGCAGGGCTTTGACAGACCAATTTCTTTCTAGCAACTCCTCCGGACGGATCTCGTTAACCGCCAATACCGCCACTGCCTTTGCGGCATCCAGGGGACTGCCTCCCCCAATACCTACAATAAAGTCGGCAGCCATTTCCTTCGCCCTTTGCCCGCCCCGGAACACCGTGGCAAGGCCGGGGTTTTCTTCTACTTCATCAAATATTTCATATTGGATACCCTCTTTTTTAAGGGCGGTGATCACATCGGCCAAAGAGCCATTTTTTTTGGAGGAACTTCCCCCTGTTACAATCAAGGCCTTATTGCCCAAGGCTGCCAATTGCCCACTGTTTCGATCAACGCATTCAGATCCGGCAAATATTTTGGTTGGACAGTGAAAACTAAATTGCATCGTGATCCTCCTGAAATGTTATTCGCACCTTTTTAATTCTATCAATATTTTAACTCCCAGACCATATTGTTACGGATATAAACTTTAATTATTTTTAATTATTGAAGTTCAGCTAATATTTCCTTCCTTTTAAGTCATAATAGATGTAAGAATACACAAGCAGAGGTGCTGCAATGAAGGATAAAACAAGCAAATCCGTGATCTTATTTATGCTCATACTATCTCTTGTTTTTATTTCCGGTTGTCCCGGTAAGGAACCGCAACCAAAGCCGGAGACCCAGAAAAAAATTAAAATCGGAGTCAGTTTAGCCTCCATGGAGTTTGACGGCAACAAAATTATTAAGAAATTTATGGAGGATCGCAGTAAAAAGGAAAAAATTCAACTAACCTGGCTGGATGCTAAGATGGACCCCTCCCAACAAGAAAAGGATGTTGATAAATTAATCCAACAAAAGGTTCAGGCAATCATTCTGCAAACTGTTGACCCCAAAGAGGGTGCCAAACTGGTAGACAAGATTGTCCAAGCTAAGATCAAGGTCATTGGCTTGGAAACACTCCCCTATAATGCACCACTGGATGGTTATGTAGCTGCCGATCATACCCGGGTTGGTGAATTACAGGCTAAATTCATTTTAAACCAGGTAAATGGTTCCGCCCAAAATACCCAAGGGCAGAGCCAGGGACAACAGGCAGGTGAAAATTCCCAACAGCAAGACCAACCAGCAATAAAATCCAATGTCAAAATTCTTGTCATCAAGGGCGATCCCCTGGACCCTGTGGCCAAGCTCATTGCTGACAGTGCCCGGGGGGTCTTGGAACAAAGCAAAAATGTAGAAAAGGTTACCGTTCAGGAACACCCCGAGGGTGACCCCGAACTGGCCCAAATGACCGTAATGAATACCCTCCAAGAGGGTTCCATCGATGCCATTATCGCCACAGACGATCGTTTGGCGGAAGCCGCTGTTAAGGCCTTAAAGGCTGAGAATAAAGCCAACACCGTCATAACCATTGGTGTGGGTGCTGATCAGAAGACATCCGAGGCACTGCTCAAAGGAGATCATGATGCCGAAATTGATATCATGCCAGAGCAGTTAGCCAATTTTACGTTGGATGCAGCCTTAGACCTGGCGCAAAAGGGTAATTGGAATAATGATACCATTATTCCAAATGGCAATTTTGATATCCCAGCCAAAATCATACCCGTACGCTTAATCGATAAGGAACAATCTCACCTCCTGTTGGCCCGCTGGGGTGATCTGAAAAAAGAAGAGAAAAAAGCCCAGGAAGAACAGGCCGGGCAGCAAGAACAAGAGCAAAACCAAGAACAACAAGGGTCTTCCGAATCCTCCGAGGGTGGCGGCTCGGATAAGGAATCCGGTCAAGGTAGTGAAGGTGATAAAGGCGGCCAAGGAAAGAAAACCAAGGTAAAAATCGTCACCCAGGACGGTAAAGTGATGGAAGTGGAAGTGGACGGAGAAATTAAAAAAATCGAACAGGGTGAGGGTGGCGACGAGAAGGGCAAAGAAGGCGAAGAACAGGGTTCCCAAGGTGGGCAGTAGCTATTTAAAGGTCCCTTAAGTGATCGCTAACCATTTTACACAAAACAAAAACCCCTGTAGATACTGACCCTACAGGGGTTATCCATTCAATTACTGCAATGCTCTTTCCAATATCTTATTCATTCTTTGTACAATCCCCCGGGGGTCGACAATCAAGCCAGCAGAAATTAGAGCATTGTCAAATAGTTGCTCCGCAGCCATTTTAGCAAAATTTTCATCCTGCTGTTTGAGATTGCTTAACCGTTGGATCATGGGGTGATAGGGGTTAATTTCTAAAACCTTGGGTCCGACCGTATTTAAATCCTGATTTGCCATTTGCATCATTCTGTGCATGCTGCTGGTAAATTGGTCAGCATTTAAAACAATGGCGGGGCTATCTGAAAGACGTTTTGACCCTTTGACTTCACGAACCTTTTCCCCCAGTACGTCCTTTAACCACTGGCTTAGGGCTTCGATTTGATCAGCTTCAAGGGACTCCCCCTGTTGCTCAGCTTCGGGCAATTCAAGGTCTGCTGAATCCAGTGAACAAAGCTTTTTTCCTTCATATTCGCCCAATTGGCTTAATACATAATCCTCCACCGCCTCATGGGTGTAAAGGACTTCAATGTCCCGGTGGCGGAAGGCTTCCAGATAGGGACTGGCTTCAATTACCTCTTTGGTGGGACCATTGATGAAGTAGATACTGTTTTGATCTTCTTTCATCCTGTCTATATATTGCTGCAGGGAGACCAACTGACCTTCCTCTGCCTTCGATGAACCAAATCTTAAAAGCTTGACCAATTCCTTGCGATGGGTATAATCCGTGGTTGCCCCTTCACGGATAAACATACCAAAGTTTTGCCAGAAGTCCTTGTATCTTTCTGGTTCTGTTTTAGCCTGTTGGTTTAAAAACTTAATAATGCGTCCGGTAAGAATTTTACTAAGCTTTGCCATCAGGGCACTATCCTGCATGGTTTCTCTGGAAATATTTAAAGGGATTTCCTCACTATCCACCACGCCCCTGACAAAACGCAACCACTCCGGTAAAATATCCTTGGCCTGTTGTTGAATAAGAACCTTCCTACAATATAGATGAACACCCGGTTCCAGGCGCCCAAAGCCAAAGCGTTCAAAATTATCCTTGGGGAAAAACAACAGGGCATTCATGGTCAGGGGAGCATCCACTGAAAAATGCAGTTTTAATAAAGGTTCCTCATAGGCATTGGCCACATATTTGTAAAACTCCGTATACTCTTCCTCGGTAACTTCATTTTTATTTTTTGTCCAGATGGCTTGTACCGTATTAACCTTTTCGCCGTTTACTGTAATGGGAAAGGGCACAAAGCCAGAATATTGTTTGATAATCCTCTTGATGACATCCTCTTTGGCAAACTCCTGGGCATCCTCTTTGAGGTGCAGGGTTATCTTGGTTCCTCGTTGCAGCCCCTCTTTCGTATGGATGGTATAACTCCCGATCCCTTCTGATTCCCAGATCGTGCCCTCTGCATCAGGTTGGTAGGAAAGGGTCTCTACGGTAACCCGATCTGCCACCATAAAGGCAGCATAGAACCCTACCCCAAACTGGCCAATCAGGTTGATATCCCTTTGCTCCCCTTCGGCAAGGTATTTGATAAAGGCCTTTGATCCAGAATGAGCAATGGTCCCCAAATTTTCAATTAACTCCTGCCGTGTCATACCGATACCACTATCTTCGATGGTTAAGGTATGCCCTTGATCGTCTAATTTAATGGATATTTCCAGCGGCAATTCACCATTTCTTATTTCTTTATCCGTTATTTTACGGTAACGAATTTTTTCCAAGGCATCCGCAGCATTGGAAATAAGCTCCCGCAGAAAAATCTCCCTATCCGTATAAAGGGAATGAATGACAATGTTGAGAAGCTGTTTAACCTCGGCTTGAAACTCATGTACTTCGTGGTTGACCTGTTGCGTCATTTTTTTACCTCCTCCACTGATTTATGGTAAAACATTCCCAATAAATAATATAGTTAGGCTCAATACATTTGTCAATATTATGTATGAATAACAAAAGAAGGAGACTTTTCAGACCTACATATTCTACACAGGTGACAACATTTTATTGACACATCTTAATAACAGCAGTAATTGACCTCTAATCAAATTTATTGATTTTTTTCCTAGACAACTTTTCCTAGACAACTGTTTTTATTTTTGCTATACTTCTACATGAGTAAAATAATGTCTAAACGCGTTGTACAATTTTTTATGTACAAGGATTTAGCTAACGGGGGGGGTAGCTCTTATTAGGGTTACCTTTTTTTACTTTGAAGTTCTTTAGGGTGACCCAAAATTAAGTGTTTTTAAAGGATAAACAATTACTATTTTTCATTTTGGAGGTGTATCATTTGGAACAAAAGGGTATCGGACAAGTGAAACAGCTGGGTTTCGGACAAGCATTCAAAGCAAATTTTCTGGGTAGTGCTCCGAACTGGTACAAAACAACAATTCTGGCTTTTCTGGTGTTGAACCCTATTTTGATGTTTACCGTCGGTAAGACCGTTACCGGTTGGGTATTGATTGCCGAATTTATTTTTACTCTTGCCATGGCACTAAAATGTTATCCACTTCCTGCGGGTGGACTGCTTGCGATTGAAGCCGTTGTGATTGGGCTTACCAACCCCCATTCGATCTATCACGAAGTTCAATTGAACCTCCCGGTTATTCTGCTTCTGATGTTCATGGTTGCCGGGATCTATTTTATGAAAGACGGTCTTGTGTACCTATTTTCCAAAATACTTACCAAGGTACGCTCAAAAATCGCCCTTGCATTTCTGTTCTCTATAATGGGTGCCGTTCTTTCCGCTTTTCTGGATGCGCTAACCGTAACGGCAGTGATTATCGCTGTGGCCTATGGGTTTTACGGCATCTTCCACAAGTTTGCTTCCAGCGAAAAAATATACGATAAGTATGACGTCAATAACGACCATATTGTTGATGACAATTATCAAGAGGACCTAAACCAGTTCCGCGGTTTTCTGCGCAATCTGATGATGCATGGTGCTGTGGGTACAGCGCTGGGCGGGGCAACAACACTGGTTGGTGAACCGCAGAACCTGCTGATCGGCACTGTTATGAAATGGGACTTCGTTGATTTCTTTTTACACAGCGCACCTGTTTCTATCCCTGTGCTCATCGTTGGTCTTTTGACCTCCATACTCCTTGAAGTCACCAAGTTTTGGGGCTACGGCTATCAGCTTCCTGACACTGTTCGAAAGGTAATGGAAGATGACGTAAAAGCCAAAGAAGCTGCGATGGATAACCGCGAACGCGTGCGCCTGATTATTATGGCGATAGCCGGCGTTGTGCTGATTTTCTCCCTGGCACTTCACTTGGCGGAAGTCGGTATTATTGGTTTAATGATTATTATCCTGCTTACAGCTTTCAACGGTGTTATTGAAGAAGGGCGCATCGGTCATGCCTTTGAAGAAGCACTGCCCTTTACCGCGCTGCTGATCGTATTTTTCTCCATTGTTGCGGTTATTCATGACCAGCATCTGTTTACGCCGATCATTCAGTGGGTACTGCATATGGACGGACAGAATCAGCTTGTTGCTTTCTTTGCGGCAAACGGTGTCCTTTCTGCAATCAGCGACAACGTATTTGTTGCCACTGTATATATGAGTGAGACACAGAAAGCCTTTGAGGCTGGCGGCATTGCACTGGAGCATTACCAAAAGATGGCCGTTTCAATTAACATGGGTACCAACGTCCCCTCCGTTGCTACACCAAACGGTCAGGCGGCGTTCCTGTTCCTGTTAACCTCTGCCCTTGCTCCGCTGATTCGCCTGTCTTACATGGAAATGGTGAAACTGGCTCTGCCATACGCCATCGTTATGACTACTACCGGTTTGTTGGCAACCATGTACCTGTTGTAAGATAAAGGGGTCAGGCCTTGAATGATTCAAGGCCTGACCCCTCTTCATTTACAGTATGTTTTTAAGATTAACCGTCTCCTTCTCTGGTAGGTGCAGGATCATTAGTTTTAACTCCGAAAGACTTCCCATCGATAGAGCCCTATTTTTTGCTGCAACATACTCTTTTAATTTAGCCAAGGAAAATTCTATATTATCGATTTCCTGATGATCCAATACCACTGGCCACCAAGATCCAATCTCCTGCCACTGTTTTTCCAAATGCTCCACCTTTCCAGAGGCTTCCTGCCAGTTACCCCGTTCAACTTCCTTTGTCAACACTTGAATGCTCTGGCATAAATCCTGAGACGCAACCTCCAATGAATGGTTAACCCACAAACCTAAGCCAATTGCCAAAGCAACTGCAATCGATAATATAATTAATTGCTTCATGCCCTACCTCACATCTAAAAAAGTTCTAGGCCCTTTGATTCTTGAGCTGATAAAACAAATTGCCCTGGGTATCCAAACTTGCTAATAGTACCTGCTTTAGGTCATGAATACCAAATTTACTAAGTTCACTGCTTAACCATTGTTCAGAAAGATTTATTTTATCAAGATTATGTACAATAACATAACCATCAATAATTAAAGAGATGGGTATTCCCTCGTAATCCGTAGGAATATTAAGATCCGCAGGGTTAATTGGTCTTTTTTGGGATTTTGGAATAACACTGATCTCTCCACTTGTTTCCAGGATCGCGAATTCCACGTCGGCAATATCGGGAAAATTTTTTGTCCTTAATTGTTCCAATAAATCATTTATGTTGTAACGCAATTTATATAGCTCTTGTTCCATGATTTTGCCATTTTCAATTAAAATACTTGGTCCGCCGCAGATGAACCCACGAAGTCTCTGACTTTTTAATAATGTATAAGAAATAAGCACCTCTAAAAATGCCAAGGTGATGATGGCTATAATGCCAATTACCAGCGGAAATCGGTTATCAGCCATTGGTAAAGAGGCCAACTCTGCCAACATAATAATAATGACCAATTCATATGGTTGAAGTTTACCAATTTGCCTTTTACCCATAATCCGCAGAGCAACTACCACTAGGGTAAATAAAATTAAAGTTCGTATCATAACAAGAATCAACTAAGAACACCCCAATGTAAATGTCAATCCTCTTTAATTATCCCTAAAAATAATTAATTTATACAAATTATTATTTGCCTCAGGAGAATAGATCGTTTTTTTATCGGGCAACTTAAACTCAGAATATTGAAAGGAGGAATTTGACATGACAGTAGCTTCACAAGTAAAACAAACCTTCGCCAGCTTAAAAAGTGCCCAATCAAATTTCGAGTCCTTTGCTCTCAACACCCAAAATCAGCAGGCCAAGGATTTGTATACCCAAGCGGCCCAACAAACCCAATCAATTATAGACAGCCTAGAACCAAGGGTGCAACAAATCGAACAGGAAGAACCACAATACAAAGGCTTTTAATATACAAAAACCGGGTCCTGGATCCGGTTTTTGTATATAAACTGCCTCCATTACGAAAGATATTTAGGTGGGGTGATTGAAGTGACCGTAGCTGCCCAGGTAAAGCAAACCCTTGCCAGTTTAAAGGGAACCCAGGCAACCTTAGAGGTATTTCATCGTATCGAACAAGACGAAGCGAATATAAAGTTACTGCAAAATAATTCCCAGCGCATCCATGAAATTATTGAAAGACTTGAAAACAGAGTAAAAATACTTGAATTTGAGGAACCACAGTACAAGGGTTTATAAAAACCGATAAGGGGAATTGAATCATGCCAGATTGGTTAATCATAGGACTTCGCTCCCTGGGGATCTTTGCCTTAACTCTGCTAGCTGTTCGGATCATGGGCAAAAGGCAGACTTCCCATCTCACTTTTTTTGATCGAATAACCGCCATTGTCATTGGTGTACTTGCTGCTGCTACTTCCCTTAATCTTACCAATGGTTTGATAAATGGTTTAGCGGCACTGGCTGTATGGATATTGTTACCGATTTTTCTTTTTTGGCTGGCCCTTAAATACAAAACAGTCCGAGATATTTTGTTGGGCAAAGAAACGATCCTGATCAATCACGGCAAGGTATTGGAAGATAAACTTAAAGAAGTTCGTTTCACCCCTGAAGATCTACTTAGTCATCTGCGCAGAAATAATGCTTTTAAAGTTGCCGATGTGGAGTTTGCCATGTTGGAACCAAGTGGAGATGTCAGCGTACTTTTGAAAAAGGGAAACCAACCGGTCACTGCCTCTACGATTGGTTTGCAAGTTAACCATGAAAGTGTACCTCAAACGGTGATGCTAGACGGGGTTGTCATGGATGAACCCCTTACAGCAATGGGCCTCAATCGAAACTGGCTGCATACAGAACTAGAGAAAGCGGGAGTTGCACCGGAAAATGTATTTATTGCCCAGGTGGACTCCTTGGGGCAACTCTATTTAGATTTATTTGATGATGCCGCCCAAGTGCCACAACCCAAAACGAAGGACTTGGTATATGCTACTCTCAAGAAATGCCAGGCTGACTGCGAACTGTATGCTCTCGGTACGAAGGCGGCCTCTGCCAAAAAAAACTATAGCCAGTGTGCAGCAGAACTGGATCAAATCATTTCGGAATTAAAGCCTTTGCTTAAAAGGTAAGGGGTGAAAATACATGTCAAATAAAAAGAAGAAAAAATTAACCCCCACCCAACAGGAATATCAAGCCTTTGCTAAAGCAAGGGAACCAAAACGCCCGGTACTGACCAACGTATTGAGGGCCTTCCTGGTGGGGGGACTAATCTGTTTAGTTGGTCAGGGAATCCAGGATATCTTTATCTGGAATTTTGATTTTACAGAGAAAACTGCCGGAGGCCCCACTGCTGCTGTTTTAATCTTACTATCTGTTATTCTTACCTCCCTGGGAATCTATGATCATATTGCTCAATGGGCAGGTGCCGGTACCGCTGTGCCGGTAACAGGCTTTGCCAATTCCATCGCCTCCGCCGCCATCGAGCACCGCACGGAGGGACTGGTCCTCGGTGTGGGGGGAAACATGTTTAAATTAGCCGGATCTGTTATTGTTTTTGGCGTCTTTGCAGCATTTATCGTGGCACTAATTAAAACCTCATTGAAAGCATTGGGGGTGGGTTAATGTTAAAGGGCCATCAAACCTGGGTATTCCCCAATAAACCCGCTATACTGGCTACTGGTACTGTGGTAGGTCCTTTCGAGGGCAACGGTCCTTTGGCCAATGATTATGACTTAATTCACGGTGACCTATGGGTGGGACAGGACAGCTATGAAAAGGCTGAAAAAAAAATGATGGAAGAGGCTTGTGAAATTGCCGTAAAAAAATCCGGGCTGCAAAAGCAGGATATTCAGTTTTTCCTAGGCGGTGATTTATTAAACCAAATTATTTCCTGCAGCTTTGCAGCCCGTAGTTTGGCCGTCCCCTATCTAGGCTTATTTGGTGCCTGCTCTACCTCAATGGAAGGACTGGCCCTAGGTTCCCTGCTAATCGAAAGCAATGCAGCCAAATATTTGCTCTGTGGTACTGGCAGCCATAACGCCGCAGTGGAAAAACAATTTCGCTACCCAACGGAATATGGGAGTCAAAGACCTCCCACCGCCCAGTGGACTGTAACAGGGTCCGGCGCAGCCTTATTGAGTCACCAGGGAGATGGGCCCAGGGTGACTTCCGCTACCATCGGCAGAGTCGTTGATATGGGTCTAAGTGATCCCTTTAATATGGGTGCTGCCATGGCCCCGGCAGCGGTCGATACCATTACAGCACACTTGAGGGATCTTGGCATATCCCCCCAGGAATACGATTTAATTGCCACCGGAGATCTGGGACAGATAGGGCATACCATCGCCCGTGATTTGTTAATAAAACATGGACTAAAAATACCAGAGAAAATTTTTACTGATTGCGGCCTGCTGATCTACAGTAAAGATCAACCAGTGATCGCCGGGGGCAGCGGTTGTGGTTGTTCAGCTGTTGTCACTTATGGACACATTTTAAATCGGATGAAAAAGGGTGAATTAAAAAAGGTATTAATTGTTGCTACTGGTGCCCTGCTTTCGCCGTTATCTTACCAGCAGAAGGAAAGCATTCCCTGTATCGCCCATGCTGTTTCTCTGGAGCTGAATGTTTAGGGGGGTATTACAAATGGAAGGGTATTTTTGGGCCTTTGTGGTAGGTGGCTTGATTTGTGTAGTGGGACAGTTACTGATGGATATAGGAAAATTGACCCCTGCTCACACCATGAGCCTATTAGTGGTGGCTGGTGCAATTTTAGACGGTTTAGGTCTCTATGAGCCTTTAATTGATTTTGCCGGTGCCGGTGCTACCGTTCCTATCACCAGTTTCGGCAACTCATTAGTCCACGGGGCCATGGCTGAGGCTGAAGCCACTGGACTTGTAGGCATTATAACCGGCATATTTGAAGTGACCAGTGCAGGCATTTCTGCCGCCATTATTTTTGGTTTTATGGCTGCACTTATTGTAAAACCTAAAGGATAGATAGAAAAGGTGATCAAATGAAAAAAATCTTCACTTTCGTCCTATTGGGAATGATGATTCTTTCCCTGGGCTGTCAGATGCAATCCACTAAAAAGCCGGAACAGAAATCAGCTAAAAAGGAAAAATCCGTACAAATCGAACCGGAACTGGCTGAAAAAGCTAAAAAAGCCGCTTTAACAGTTAAAGGTGTAGAAGCCTCCACCGCAGTTGTTATTGATAAAAATATCTCAACCGGCATCAAAGTCAGTGGCTTTGATCGACTAAGGCTCGATTCAATAAAAAAAGAAGTTCATAGCAAGATGTCAGAAATCAACGATGAATACCAAATACATGTGACCTCCGATAAAAAGTTATTTAAGGAACTTCAAGAGATAGAAAAAAAAATCACGGAGAAAAACCTGCGCACCACCACTGAGCTGCATAAGAAAGTTGAAGGAATTAATAAAGACATGAATGGGTAATATTGGGGGTCAGGCCTTGAATAATTCAAGGCCTGACCCCTTATAGGCAGGAAATAGAGAAAATTCGCAGAAGTTATAGTTAATACTAAACAAAAGGTCGGTGAGGGCGATGAAAATAGCTTTACAAAAGCATTATTACCGGTCGGCCCACGATATAATGGCGGATGATTTTGCAAATGAGATCGATAATCTCTTGTTGCAATCAACCAATGACATTCCTTCCCTATCTCGGATTTACTATAACCACTTATTAAAGGAGCTTTTTAAAAATAACGGCTGGCAAAATAACCCCTCGCTTTTTCACGAACCAGTTAACCCCTTTGATAAGATTGAGCTGGTAAAAAACAACATTGGCCTAGAGATTGGCTTCCGACATGCGTCATTAACAGGGCATAATCTGTTAAAATTTCAGTTGTCTCCCGTACACAATTCCGATAAAATTGATATGGGTATTTTTGTGGTAACCACCCATAACTTCCAAAAACAAATGAGAAAAACCTTTGGTCAAAATTGGAGCGGGGCCATGACCTTTGAAAAAACCGATCGGTATTTACGAAACTTTAAAACAACCCTGCAAATACCTATTTTTTTAATCGGAATTGATGCTGCCTAATGCCCGTACCAACATGTACCGGGCATTCTTTATGTTTATAAGGCAAACGATAGAATGGAAAACATCAGAAGAGGCGATGGCATGAAGATAAAAATTATGATGGGCCAGATGGAAATAATACCGGGACGTCCCGACATCAATACAGCAACCATATTAAAGATGATGGATGAAGCCCGCCATGCCCAGGTTGATCTGGTAATCCTACCGGAAATGTGTATTTCTGGCTACTTATTGGGGGATACCTGGGAACAACAAGCCTTTTTACGGGATTGTGAAAGCTACGGCCAAGATGTGATTAAGGCTTCTCAGGGCTTAACCGTGCTCTTTGGCAATGTGGGCATAGACTGGGGTAAAAAGGGTGACGACGGTAGAGTTCGCAAATATAATGGCTTTTTTGTGGCCCAAAACGGCAAACTTCTGGGCGAGGAAAATTTTCCTTATCCCTTTCGAATTAAAACCCTACAGCCTAACTACCGGCAATTCGATGATGAACGGCATTTTTACAGCCTACGGAAATTAGCCCAGGAATACAGCAAAGCTCCAGCAGAGCTATTAGAGCCGGTTTATCTTAACCTAAAGGGACAAAACTTAGCCTTGGGTTGTATGCTGTGTGAAGATGGGTGGAGTGAAGATTTTTATGCGCTAAAGCCCATGGCAACCCTGGCCGAAAAAAAACCACTGGATATGTTTATTAATATCTCCTGTTCCCCCTTTACCCTGGGAAAAAACAAAAAAAGAAACCGGATTTTTTCCCGCTTAGCCAAGCAGACAGGGGTTCCAATAATCTATGTAAATAACGTAGGTATCCAGAACAATGGCAAAACCATTTATACCTTTGATGGTTCCAGTACCGTCTATGATAAAAACGGTACGGTGATCTATCATTGTGCCGAACCATTTAAACAGAGTTCAGAGATATTTGAACTAAATTTAACCTCTGAGACCTTTCGTGACGTTACCGAACAGGTACCAGCTAATCAAGAAGCAGGTTATATTTACCAATCCCTTAAATATGGCATTGAAAAATTTTCTTCTTCTATTGGTTTGAAAAAAGTAGTTATTGGTATCTCCGGCGGCATTGATTCTGCTCTTAATGCTGCCCTCTATGCAAATGCACTGGGTCCAGAAAATCTGCTATTGGTAAATATGCCTAGTAAATACAACTCCCAGACCACCAAAAATTTGGCTCGGCATCTGGCCGAAAACTTAAACTGCCTGTATACAGTAATACCGATACAAGAATCGGTGGACTATACGCTCAGCCAGTTGGAAAGCACCCCGATCATTAATCCAAATTCAGGCCAAACCAACTACCTAAGAATTAGCTCCTTTATGGCTGAAAACATCCAAGCGAGGGATCGTTCCGCCCGGATTTTAGCGGCAGTGGCTGCTGCATTTGGGGGCGGTTTCTCCTGTAATGCTAACAAAACGGAAACCACGGTAGGCTACTCCACCCTCTATGGAGATCAGGCAGGATTTCTAGCTGCCACTGCCGATTTATGGAAGTATCAGGTCTATGAGCTTGCCAATTATCTAAATCATCAGGTGTACCGGCGTGAAGTAATACCGCAGGGCATTATCGACATTGTGCCCAGTGCTGAATTAAGCTTTGAACAGGCCGTTGATGAAGGTAAAGGAGACCCGATCATCTACTCCTATCACGACTATCTCTTTCGCTCCTTCGTTCAATGGTGGGACAAGGCTACCCCTGAGGATATTTTGACCTGGTATGCAGAAGGGATACTGGAAGAAAAACTGGGCTGTGAGGCCGGACGGATTAATAAGGTCTTCCCCGCCGCGTCAGAATTTATTTCTGACCTAGAACGCTGGTGGAAACAATTTACCGGCATGGGTGTGGCCAAGCGCATTCAAGCCCCCCCTATCCTAGCCCTAAGTCCCAGGGCCTTCGGCTTTGACCACCGGGAAGCTCAGAACGGGGTTTATTTTACGAAAGGGTATTTGCAGTTGAAGGAAGAATTAATGAGGTTATAGCGTAAGGGGTCAGGGTTGCGGTATTCATTATCAATAATGAATACCGCAACCCTGACCCCTTTATGCCTGTCACCTACTTGCAAAACTTATCTTTTTACCATATAGGTAAGCGAACATACCCTATTCGTCTCAAAATATCTCTGTATGTCGAAAAACATTCTTATTTTCATTTGCATGAAAACATTTCAGTTTTTATAAATAGACCGATAATATAAGTATAGAGTATTTTTAAGGTGGTGCTTGCGCATGTTGTCTGGTAGCTTTCTGCCCGTTATATCCGGTACAATGCAAAACTATTTGAAAAATACCGAGCTTAAGATGAAGTTTGAACAGCAAAAGCAAAACCCTACTATGCCCAAGGCTAACGAAGAAAAAACCGCCAAACAAAGGGAAATTGAAAAATTCCAAGAGGATTTGGCCAAAATTAACGAGGGAAACAAAACTGCCTCATTGGATATAAAACTTTGGGCGGGCGGCGAATTGACCGATGAAGAATTACAATATTTGAAACAAAAGAACCCAGAACTGTACCAAAGGGCCATGGACATCAAAGAGGAACGCCGAGCCTACAAAAAAGCACTTGAACGCTGCCGGACCAAGGAAGAGGTCGACCGGGTACATACCTCTAAAATTCTAGGATTTATGTCTGATGTTAAGATCATTCAATCCAATGCCGGTGCTTTCGGGGAAAAGTTGGTGGAGCAAATTAACTGCCGGATGGCTGGCATCTCATCCGAGCAGACAAAATTTATCAAATCCACAAAATATCGGGCATTGCCCACCGAACAAGAATTTAGGAAAGGCAAAAGAAAGAAAAAAGAACCTCCTGCGGTTGGTGAACAGAAAAATATTTCTTATTATAAAATCGTAAGAACACAATTAAAAAATAAACTGGCTGGGGGAAGATTAAATAAAATGATTGATTAGTTAGCAAAAATTGGCTTAGTTTTATGGAACGTTCGTGAATGTAAATATAAGTCCTGGGGGAAAAGAAAAGAGTGGAATATCATTCTTTTAGACAATTAAGAAAGACCCGCCGCAAAAATAGGGCGGGTCTTCCTCTTTCTCTTTCTCTTTCTCTTTAAACAGCTTGCTGGTTTTATTTCGCGGTGCTAAGGTCTACGGTAATTTGTTGCATCGTCCACTCCCCAGCGGTGACTCCCTTCGGCAAGCCTTCATTGGTAAAATGAGTTTCCTTGCCGTTTTCATCAATGGACACACCGCCGCCCTCGGTAGGATACAGTTTCAAGGTCGGTGTAATCAACAAGGTTTTTGCTTTAGGATCAAGGGGTTTAAAGGTGATGCTATATTCCATTTCCGTTGTTTCAGCACCAACCTGGCCCTGCCCGCCATTCCCTTCATACTCATAGACATTGCCCAAATCGTCCTTGATCTTCCAATCCAACTGCACCGATCTGGACAGATTGTTGGGGCTGATCTCCGAGTAGTGCAGAATGGTATTAATGGGGGTTAGGGAGAGTTGCTTTGCGCTAACAGCCACATTCTGAACCCGATCCTGATTTTTCTCAATCATTACCTCTTTATAAGCCAAGGTTTTTAAAGCCACGCTGTAGTTCAGTCTACAGTCTATCGTCTTAATCTCTTGCTCGACTCTCCCTAAGCTACTTACCCCAGAAACACTCCAGCGGAAAGAGAGGGTATCCCGGGGCACCTTTTCGCCGGGAAATGAATAGTTGTTTTGCCCCACATAGACACCGGGACTAACCCTTCTTACCTGCGCGCCACCGGTCATGCCAGTGACACCCCTAACGTGGAGGTGATCCCGCACGTACAGTTCTTCGCCCAAGTCTTCTTTGGTTTTTATGGTATAGGTCAGGGCTAAGGTTCTGCCGTCATAGACCCCTTGGTTTAGTGTCAATTCGATACCATTATCTTCCTTTATCATATTGATGTCCAAAGCACTTTCTTGATACAAATCATAAACTCCCGTCCGCCCGCCATCTAAAAACCGGAAAATATCACCTACCACAGGAACTTCCTTGGCATGAACAGGAAAGGCCAGGCCAAAGCCTGAGATGCCCGCCAGCATAATCGTAATAGCGGCTACAGCCACCATGGCCTTGCTTTTTCTCCACCTCTTCTTCAACCCAACCGGCTGACTGGTTTGAGCAATCTTTTCTCTGACCATTTTTTTGACTCTCGCCTTTTCCAGCTCGTCTACCTCTGCCTCTGCCAACTCACTTGGGTCAATATTTATTTCATTAAAATATTCATAGATATCTTTCACTGGTTCATTCCCCCCTTCTCTAAAAACTCAAGACACCTTCTATCAGTTGTTTCTTGCTCCTGTAAATACGATTATCCACAGCGGATTTGGTTAGTCCCAATTTGCCGGATATCTCTTCTGCGGACATACCCCAAAGAAATTTCATAATGAAGATGCTGCGATCTGTAGCAGAAAAGGAGTTCAGCAGTTCTTTCATCTCCTTGGTGTTTTCTTTAAAAAGCACCTGCTCTTCGGCCGATGCCTGCGGCAGCAGCATGTCCAGGCTCTCCTGATCAGAAGCAGGAATTTCAACATATTTTCTTTCCCAGCGATAAAAATCAATGGCCTTGTATTTAGCGATGGCGCAGAGCCATTTGCGAAAATCCACTTCGCCTTCCCCCTTGAATTTTTCCGCATTATGCCAAAGGGCCAAGAAAACATCACTGATACATTCCTCTACCAGTTCCTGCCTTCTGAGAGGAAGCAGGACCTGTCTGACAATACCCTTCACCAAAGGAAAAAATTCATCCATGATCAACTCCAGGGCAGCTTCCTCTCTATTTTTCAAGCGCCTTATGTAATTTCCATTGCTATTCATGGTTCCCCCCCTTTCCTTGCAAAAGCTCTTACACTCTATACAACGAAGTTAACATCCGTTTTTCTCAAAATAAATTTAAAAAAACAACGGCAAGCAATCGAGCCGCTGTTTCTCTTTTTTGACATCCTTTTATTAATGGGGGATTTTTATGCTTTATCAAGAACCCTTTTCCTGGTTTTTGCGTCTTAACTAGTGAAAGGGGTTTGGTAAAATGCGCTATCTTAGTAAACAGCAGTATAAGTTTTTGCAAGAAGAACTAGCGTACAGCCGGGAGCAGGATGTCCTTAGCCAGGAAAAGACCGATAAAATCCTGGCTCTCTATGCCATAAAGCCCGGACTTGGTTTTGTACGGGTCATGTTAGTCATTGGAGCCGTACTGGTAGGATTGGGTATTCTTAGCTTCATAGCATCCAACTGGGATGAGTTGACCAAACTTCTTAAATATCTAATCATTGTTGGTATATTTCTTGGCTTTATCGCAGTCAGCTACTCTATGTCAGAGAAATATCCTAAGACATCCAGGAGCTTTCTCTACCTGGCACTAATCACCTATGGTGCCGGCATCTTTCTCATTGGTCAGATGTTTAATTTTGGCGGGCATTTTACACAGGCCTTTTTACTCTGGGCCATCGGGGTCTGTCCCGCTGCCCTGCTCTATAAAGATAAGCTTATTTTCCTCTTTACGCAATTTTTGCTGCTTATCTATACTCTCGGTTCTATTGATACAATCGGATTTGCCTATGGTATTTTGTTACTGCCGGCCGGTTACTATTTTGCCAGGGGTATCCCCTCTCACTCCATTACTTTATTTAATCATCTGCTTTCGATTGCCGCTGTTATTTATCTGGGAAAATTCTTTACGTTTGAACCGATTATGACGGTTCTTCTATTGTTTATCCTCGGCCAGGTCGCCTTTTATAAACTGCCGCCTATCTACAGATGGCAGGGAGCACTGCTCTTTTGCATCACTGGTTTCATGCTTACTCTCCCAGGCATCTGGGAGGTTGGGAAACTGGCTTCATTTAGTACGGAAATAAGTATTGCCTTTTCTATTGGCTACCTCCTCTACCTGCTCTGGCTCGTTAAAAAGGAATACTTGATACCTTTAATTTTTATTTGCGCCACTATTTTCCGCTATTACATTGACTTTACCTATGCTTTTATGTCCAAGTCCTTTGTCTTTATCAGCGGCGGCCTGCTACTCTTACTCTTTGGCTACTATATTGAGCACAGCAGAAGAAAGGGGGTGCGTTCATGAGAAAGTATCTTCTAATTGCTTTGTTACCGCTATTGATCCTACTTGGACTGACGGTTAAACCGGTGCTTACTTACACCCTGGGAGAGGAAATACTTCTTAAAACGCAGCCCGTTGACCCTTATGATTTATTCCGGGGCCGTCATATGATGGTTGCTTATGAAATATCCTCGGTTGCCAGTAGTAAAATGCCGGGCGACTTTAATCCTGTTAATAACGAAGGCCCTTATAACAAAGCGGCAAAAAATTACCGGGAAAAAAAGCTTTATGCCGTTCTTAAAAAAGAGGGTTCCTATCACACGGTAGATCGCATTGTATCCGATAAACCGAAAGGTCTTCACCTTCCTTGCAACTATCAGTATGTAGAGAGAATTGACAGCGAATATCGTGTTAGACTAGACTACCAGCTTGATAAATACTTCATCCCGGAGGACAGCAGCCCAGAACTGGAAGATGCCGCCAGAGAAGGTAAGGTTTCGGCCAAGGTCAAAATTTATAATGGCTACCCGCTGTTGGTTGACTTAAGTAAATACTAAAAACTAGTCCAAACCAGAAAGGGGCTGTCGCAGTAAGCCAGCCTGGAAAACAACAAAAGACGGCGACTGGCAGATGCCAGAAGCCGTCTTTTGTTGTAAAATATAGTTGTGAACAAAACTTTACAGCCAAATTATACATTAACCGGGAATGTATATCA
>NZ_CEVWQM010000028.1:0-54509 GCF_982386235.1 Desulfotomaculum sp.
GCAGAAGCTAAAGTAGCCAAGATTCAAGAATTATTGGTGAAACTGGAGACACTCTCGGAACAGGTAACACCTGTTGTCATGGACATTAAAGAACTCCTGGGCATTGAACTGCATGGCGTGAAGAAGGGCAAGTAAAAATATTAAAAGGGAGTGTCGCAAACTACTTTTGATCAGTAGATTATGACAACTCCCTTTTTTCTTCCTCCGGTCACTTAGACAACCTGTGTAAAATAAATAAAGGCGGCCACCAGCAAAAATCCTATGCCGATCATGAACTTAATATCCAAACTTATCCCCTCCCACAGCCTTTGCTATTATTATAACGAGGGTGTGGGTAAAATTAAATATGGTTCAAAAGGAATTGGACACCTGGACGCGAATATCTACCAAAAAGAGAGGGGGCATGTTTCGTGGATATTAGTTCCATTGCATCCTACATTGCAATTATTATTGTGGTTATCGTGATCTTTAGAATGATCGGTAAAGGTGGCTGAGGCTGCAAATAAGCTGTACCGTGTGTACAGCTATCATTTTATCCAAATTACGAAAGAGTTCGACATAGAAATGCCACCCTATGTCATTTTACAACTCCTACGAAGAAAGCGAAACAATATGAAAAAATACCCTATGTATTATTTCAATTCCATATCTTGCATTATTACATTACAGTACAGCGTTCCAAATTGACTTACTGCACAA
Organism: Desulfotomaculum sp.; assembly: GCF_982386235.1. Lineage (NCBI taxonomy): Bacteria > Bacillati > Bacillota > Clostridia > Eubacteriales > Desulfotomaculaceae > Desulfotomaculum > Desulfotomaculum sp. The sequence goes on from NZ_CEVWQM010000028.1 coordinate 700, forward strand.
AACATGATACCCTTCTTATACCCATAGGGGTATAAGGGGGTGAGCTTATGCGCCAGTGCATGGATACGGATAATCTTCATAGAAGATTAAATAAAATCATGGGGCAAATAAAAGCCATTGATAAAATGATAGAAGAAGATATCCCCTGCGAAGATATACTTGTTCAAATCAATGCTGCCAAAGGTGCTTTACACAAAGTTGGGCAAGTTGTACTTGAAGGACACTTAAATCACTGTGTACGAGAGGGCATTGAACACGGGGACGCTGACAAAACGATTTCCAAGTTTGCAAAAGCTGTTGAACACTTTTCACGCATGACGTAAAAAAGTGATATTCCTAAAGCAGTCGATTTTCGGCTGCTTTTTCTATTGACAAAAGCATACCTATAGGGGTATGCTTTTGTCAAATATACATATACCCCTATAGGTATAAAGGAGCGATGTTTTTGATTGCCTTTTTTAGGGATTTTTTTAGAGATGATGAAAAGCCGACTATTCTATTTCTCTGTCTTTCTTTGATGTCCTTGATTATTAGTTTCTTTAATATTGGAGAACTTCCCATTGATGCGGCATGGCTTGCTATTTTGCTCTGCGGTATCCCGATCATTAAGGGCGCGATTGTCGGACTCGTCACCGAGTTTGATATAAAGGCTGACGTATTGGTTTCGATTGCTTTAGTCGCTTCGGTTGTGATCGGTGAGGTATTTGCCGCCGGTGAAGTTGCTTTCATCATGACGATTGGTGCATTTTTGGAAGAACGGACAGTCGCGAAAGCCCGTGCCGGAATTGAAAAGTTAGTACATTTATCACCTACCACGGCAAGAGTAGTGCGAAATGGTGAAGAAAGTATGATACCTGCTGAACAGGTTGTTGTCGGTGATACTCTCCGGGTGTTAGCCGGAGAAGCAATCGCGGTAGACGGTGTTATTATAAAAGGTCAAACCTCAATTGACCAATCGGTTATGACAGGTGAAGCACTTCCAGTTGACAAGAACGAGGGCGATGAAGTTCAGAGCGGGACGGTTAACCAATTTGGAACCTTTGATATGACCGCAACAAAAGTTGGCGAAGATAGTTCCCTGCAACGTATGATACGGCTTGTTGAGTCGGCTGACGCAGGAAGGGCAAAAATAGTTGGAATGGCTGACCGTTGGGCAACCTGGATTGTTGTTATCGCTCTCGTATCGGCAGGACTTACATGGTACTTTACGGATGAAATTATCCGTGCCGTTACCATTCTTGTTGTTTTCTGCCCCTGTGCATTGGTGCTTGCCACTCCAACCGCAATCATGGCGGGTATTGGCAATGCAACAAAATATGGTATCCTCGTTAGTCGAGGGGACGCATTGGAGCGTTTAGCGAAAGTACGGTGTATTGCATTTGATAAAACTGGAACGCTTACATACGGTAAGCCGTCCGTGGTACAAGTGGAAAGCTGTTCACCTGATATGGATAACGATCGCTTGCTTGGAATGGTGGCATCCGCAGAACTACGCTCTGAACACCCTCTGGGAAAAGCGATTGTTGCTCATTATAGGCAAGTAAGCGGCACCCCTCCAAAAGAACCGGAAGCATTTCAATTATTGCCGGGACGTGGTGTTGTGGCGACAGTACAAGGGCATGAAATTTTTGCAGGGAATGAAGCACTCATTGCAGACCATGATTTAGAAATACCAAAACAGCTTGAAGAAAGGGCAAATGGCGCAAAAGCAGACGGCAGTACGGTTATTTATGTAATGGATAAAACGCGCTTAATTGGTTTAATTGCACTTTCCGATACACTTCGTCCCGATGCGGCGCAGACGATTAAAGATATTTCTGCAACAGGCACTAAAACGGTTCTTCTTACGGGTGATACATCACAAGCCGCTAATCATATTGCGAGTATCGCGGGCATTGCAGATGTGAGGTCAAACTGCTTGCCGGAAGATAAGTTAATTGCTATCCGTCAATATCAGGAAAATGGAGAACCTATTTGCATGGTAGGCGACGGGATTAACGACGCGCCGGCCCTCAAAGCTGCCCAAGTCGGCATTGCAATGGGCGGCATTGGAAGCGATATAGCCATTGAAGCTGCGGATATTGCCCTGGTCGGTGATGATATTCGGGAAATCCATCATCTTATCTTGCTTTCACGAAAGGTAATGAAAACAATTAATATCAACCTTGCAGCTTCTATGATACTCAATTTTGCTGCGATTGCATTAGCGATTACTGGCATACTTAATCCTGTGGTCGGTGCTCTCGTACATAATGTAGGTTCTGTGGCGGTTATCATCAATTCATCCTTGCTCTTAAAGTGGAGGAAATAAGAAATGAAAGATCTTTATTAGAAGAAGCGCCCTTGCCTACAGGTTGTCTTGCCGCTGGTTGGATGACAGGGTTTTCTTTCAACCCATCGCCCGGCAAACATGCCGGACGAACAACAAAAAGCTCCAGAGGTCTTCTCTGAAGCTTTTTATTGATCCCGCTCACACGATAGGCTTGGCACAAGCCAAACTTTTCTAAATAAGAATTAAGCCGGTTCCGAATGATTTTTTGTTTGTCGGGCCTTTACATGATCCATATAACGGTTAGTTTCTGAGATAATAACACCGGTTAAACCGAGTAAAGCGATTAGGTTTGGCAGAGCCATTAAGCCATTAACGATATCTGCCAAGAGCCAAATCGCCTCCAGTTTCAAAAAGGCACCGGTTGCCACTAGGCCAATAAAAATTACGCGATAAGCCTTAATACTTTTAACACCAAAGAGATACTCACAACAGCGTTCTCCATAATAATTCCAGCCCAGAATAGTGGTAAAGGCAAAGAGAACCAAACCAACCGTTAAAATCACTGGCCCAAAGCCAGGAATGGCAGCTAGGAAAGCGTCGTTGGTCATGGCAGCACCCTTGGCTTCGCCTGTCCAAACGCCAGTAACCACCAAAGACAGTCCTGTCATGGTACAAATGATAATGGTATCAATAAAGGTACCCGTCATGGATATTAGTCCCTGTTCCGCAGGCCATTTTGTTTTTGCCGCAGCCGCTGCAATGGGGGCACTACCCAAACCTGATTCATTGGAGAAAACACCCCTGGCCACACCACTTCGAATGGCCAACATAATAGAGGCACCCAGGAAGCCACCAGCCGCAGCAGTACCAGAAAAGGCACTGGTAATAATCAAATTTACAGCATCCGGTAACTTGTCAGCAAATGTAACTAAGATATAAATACAACTTAAAACGTAGAAAACAGCCATAAAGGGTACAATTTTGGTGGCAACCCGGGAAATACTTTTTAATCCACCAATGGTAACCAAAGCAACCAGCACAGTAACAACTGCCGCGGTGATGTAAACAGGAATACCTAAGGATAGTTTACAGGTATCTACAATGGCATTGACCTGGGGGAAGGTACCAATGCCAAAAAAGGCTACCAGCACACCACTGGCCGCAAACATGATGGCCAAGGGGCGATACTTACGACCCAATCCCCTTTCGATGTAATACATGGGACCACCGGAAACTTGACCATTTTTATCAATGGTACGATATTTGACCGCCAGTAAACCTTCGGCATACTTAGTGGCCATACCAAAAAAAGCAGCCATCCACATCCAAAAGATTGCCCCTGGACCACCGGTGCCTACAGCAGTGGCCACACCTACAATATTGCCAGTACCCACAGTAGCTGCCAATGCCGTACACAAGGCCCCTATGCTGCTAATATCGCCGGTGCCATCATTTTTCGCCCTAAAAATAAGTTTTAAAGCCATTGGTAAACGAGTTAACTGAATAAGCTTAAGTCTTAAAGTTAGCCAAATTCCTGTGCCTACCAACAGCAATAATAGGGGTGGGCCCCAAACAAAACTATCCACTTGATCAAGAATTTTTACATAATCCAATTTCCCCATCTCCCTTTGTGATAAAAAATAAAGAGTCAAATCCAGGATTCGACTCCAGAGAGACAGACAACGGGAAACAAAAGCAAAACAACTAAACCATTGCTTTTTCTTTCACCCTCTGTCCTTTTGCCTGAGAGATTTACAGCCAAACCCGGCTGTTTGCACCTTCGGCGCCCAATAATGGGTCTCTCCAGAGTTCTGTCTATTTACGGTTCCACTTTATCAAAGTACCTGAGAGTTTAACTCCTTCGGCGGGCATCTCTGCCACTCTCCCGCAAATATCATCCAGTTTTTTTATTCAATTGCACAGACTTATTTTAATACTTTTTTCAAGATGTGCAATATTTTAGAAAGATGTTTATATATTCTAATTATTTAATACTTTTGTCCCTTAGGAGTGGACAATTCGAATGTAGTAATATTTACTCTGAGTTATTATTAAGCGAGTAAGCCGGCAAAAAAATACCATATTCTGTTGACAAAATAAAAATCAACGCCATTTTTGGTGGCGTTGATTTTTATTTTGCTTCATCATTTACATGGAGATATCTAAAGGCAAAATCAGCAAAATATAGAAATTCTTGGAATAATTTACGCATAATTTACCCCCCTTTTCCGGTTTAAGAACTTTATCTTAATCAGATTATAGTACCTTCTAGAAAAAATGTAAATCTTCATGTACCACTGAATGAGACCATCTTTCTAAATATAAACAGATTACACCCAGTATATCTTTTAATAACTCAGATTTTTAATAAAAAAATTAATGATTTTCTATTGACTATATTTTTTTAAAATGATATAAATATTATTTTGTGATAATTATATCTTTCTCAACCAAGCATGCTGCTCAAAAATAACGAAATGTCGCCTTCAACCTTTGAAGAACTATAACCAAAGGCTATGTTCGGATGCCCTATTATAAAAATAAGTAATTTGTAGTATTAATTATAGTTATGATAGAATGATTTGGGGAGTATGAGGAAGGTTCCTCCCACGGACTGCAAATCCGCTGGCCTATCTGCGATCCAGATGGGAGTCCGGTTCGATTCCGACTTCTCCCCTCCATCCTTACCAGGGTTTACTCAATTTGGCAGAGCAAAAATCAACAGGTACGGTACAAAAAGCCATATAAACTAATATAAAAAAGGGGTAGATACAAATTGTATCTACCCCTATGTGTGCTCGAAAAGAGAACAACTTCAACTTCATACCGATTTGCCTTGGATTATATGTGAGCCTTCATCATCATGACTCAAGTAATTCTCGTAATTTTTGAAGTGTAGATAATGTATTTACCAATTCTACAGGTGACATATTCGCGTAATATTTATCAGAAACTTGTTGATAAAATGCTTCCGTTTCTTTTTTATAAAGCAACCCTTTTTCGCCTAATTCAATTGAAAATGTACGTTTATCCTCTGTATGTCGCTTTCGAATGACATAGTTTCCCTTTTCAAGTTTTGCTATCTGTTGACTGATAGCACTTTTCGTTATATCCATTTTTTCAGCTAGTTCTGTAGGTGAAGAGTGTGGATGCCTCATAATCATTGTTAACAATACATGTTGTTGGTTATTTAATTTGAAATTGGTATAGGCTCTTTCCTTTTTTTCGAATATAATCCATATGTCTTCAATCACTCGACTGATCTGTTCTGCTATATTTTTCATGTTTTTTCCCCTCACGATTTTTCCGCCAATTTTTTGGGTTTAAATACCTTTTAAATTTTGCGACCACTTCTTTTCCAACGAGTAAAGCACCACTCCAAAACATAATTTCTGCAACTATTATACTGCCTGTAATGATGCCTGCCTTGACCATCGTTGGAAGTGACATAAATGGCACAATGAGCGGAATCAGCCAAAGAATACAAGAGAGGATTAAAAGCCCCATGCCAAGTTTATAAAAAATTGATTTATTTTGCCCCTTTACGCTGGAAACCGTTTCCTTCAACATAAAACCTCCATTGGAATATAATTTAGTTAACTTAACTAAATTATATTCCAATGCTCGGGTGATTACAAGAATAATAAAATAGGGCTTCCAACAAGTAGGCAGTAAACCTGGAGTTACGTGAAGCTCGGTCTACTAGCAAAGAGAAAATATCGTTTAACAAATATAAAAAGGGCAGATACCAATTTGTATCTACCCTAAATATCTTTATGGTGGGACGTACTGGAATCGAACCAGTGACCTCTGCGATGTCAACGCAGCACTCTAGCCATCTGAGCTAACGTCCCTTAAATTTTCAAATAACCTTACGGCAATAATTAATATATACGATGATCATTGTAAAGTCAAGCATAATTTAGGGGTCAGGCTGGCCAGCCTGACCCCCAGTCTTTAATCGAAGATACGTTTATACCAGGCCAGTCGTTCAATATGCTGGTTGGCTATCAGATCCACGGTGCCAATTTCCTTATCGTTTAACACAAATACCATTTTGCCTAGCTTATCCCCCTGTTTAATCGGTGCCCTGGGTATCGGGTTTCGTGTAATTCTACTTTCTATCTTATCACTGTCCATACTGGCTACATAGGCCTCAACCCGATTGGCTGTTACCAAAGCAACCCTTGTCTCTACTCCTTCCAGTACCTGTATTTCAGATACTACCTCATCCTTTTCAATGAGAACTCTCCGCTCTACCTCATTAAAACCATATTCCAGCAGTCTAGTAGCATCATTCCAACGATTATTACTGTTAAGGATAACAACAACCAATTGTCGCCCTTCTCTGGTGGCAGAGGCTATTAAACAATTTCCTGCCCTTGGGGTTGTTCCTGTCTTTACTCCGTCAATCCCTTCAAAATCGGAATGTAACAATCGGTTGGTCGATCTTAAAGTGCGTTGTTTGGGTGGTGTTTTTTCTTCGTCCTCAGTTGTAGTTGTATCCGTGACTTTAGGCAGCCAGGTAATCGTAGCCTCCTTGGTTCGAACAAATTCGGCAAAGGTTTTATTCTTTAATGCATAACAGGTTAATGTTGCTAAATCATTGGCTGTGGTGTAATGGTTAGGATGATGAAAACCGTTTGTATTGGCAAAGCTCGTATTTTTCATGCCCAGGGCAGCAGCCTGATCATTCATCATCTTAATAAATTGATCGTGATCGCCACCAATATGCTCTCCAATGGCTACGGTTGAGTCATTTGCGGAATATAGCAGAGCCGCCTTTAATAAATCCTCCAAATATAACTTATCCCCTGTATTTAAACCAATATCTTGACCCATGGAAACACGGGCAGCCCTCTGAGGAACCGTTACAACATCCTTGAGGTTCCCTTTTTCAATGGCCACAATGGATGTCATCACCTTGGTTAAGCTTGCCGGTTCCCTTCTTTTATCCCCTTCTTTTTCAAAGTGTATTTGCCCGGTTGCCACTTCCATCAAGCAAGCAGCCGAGGCCTTAATTTGGGGCGGCTTACTTGAATCCGTTACTTCAGAGTAAGTCCTTTCGGGAAATAATAGCTGCACACTTAACAAGCATAAAATAACACTTATATATTTTTTAAAATTCACACCTCATCCTCCTCCTGCCCTATTTTGTGTCTATTGGGAATAGGTGATAACAGGAAAAAGTTACAAGATGCGGATAATTTTTAATGCTTTTCACATATTTCCCAACAAACCAAAATACTTATTAGTACAGGAGGTGTAAGTTTTGAAAGTTTTTATTTTTGATTACAGGAAGTTTAAAAAGCATGTACTTCTTTTGGGCGCCTTTATTTTTTGTGCCTGTATTTTTTCGGCGCTTCTATATCAACAACAGATATTGCCTGCCACAGCTAAGAAATATGCTATTTATAAGGTGAAAACAGACCAAAAGGTAGCCGCTCTAACCTTTGATATTAGTTGGGGAACAGAGGTTCCTGGCCCGGTTCTTGATATTTTAAAAGAGCATAATGTAAAATCTACTTTTTTCATCTCAGGACCCTGGGCTGTAAAACATCCCGAGTTTCCTAAAAGGATTGTATCCGATGGACATGAAATAGCAAGTCATGGTGAAGAACACGTCAATCTAAGTGAATATGCCAAATCGGAAGTGAAGAAAAACATTCTTACCTCTCAGGAAAAAATCAAGCAGGTTACCGGCGTCACGCCAACATTAATACGTACACCCAATGGCGATTGGAACGATATGGTGCTAACAACCGCAGAGGAACTAAATTACAAGGTGATTCAGTGGAGTGCCGATTCTCTAGATTGGAAAAAGCCTGGCGTACAGGTTATCGTAGATCGTGTATTGAAAAGGACTCAACCCGGAGCAATTATTTTGATGCATGCCAGCGATACCTGCTCGCAAACACCCGAGGCATTACCCCAGGTGTTGGAAGGTCTTAAGCAGCAGGGTTACCAATTGGTTACTGTCTCTGAGCTTTTGAAATATGGTGATGGAACCATTGATTAAATGATGTTAGGGGGCTGAAAAAGAGCCCCCTTCGCTTTTCTAACGCTAGCAAATAGTATATAATTTTAATAATATTTTTACTTTCCGGGTAACGTATCCAAAACAGCAAAAGGTGATGACATGAAAAAAACCGTCAGTCTTGATAAAAGCATCTATGAATTGGTACGAGAGCACCCAGAAGTAGCCAACATCATGTATGATCTTGGATTTACTGATATTGTTAAACCTGCCATGTTAAACACCGCTGGCAGAGTTATGACCATTGCCAAGGGTGCTGCCCTCAAGAAGATTAATCTGACCACTATCAAACAGACTTTTCAAGAAAAGGGTTTCGAAATTACATAATAAGGAGGAAGATTATTGTCCAGTCAGCATTTTATTAAAAATATTGAATTCTCCAAAGCCATCGAGTTAGAATCGCTGGTGGATTATCAGGAAGGCAGGGTTGTCAGCAGGACTTTAGCACAGGGAAAACACCTAAGTGTTACCCTTTTTGCCTTTGACAAAGGAGAAGAAATCAGTTCCCATTCTTCGTCAGGAGATGCGATGGTCTACATTTTAGACGGGGAATCCGAGATAACCATTGGGTCCGAAAAACATCTGTTAAAAAAAGGTGAGACCATCGTAATGCCAAATAATGTACCTCATGCTTTGATGGCCTTGGAGCGTTTTAAAATGCTTCTAATTGTTGTATTTAGCCAATAAAAGTTTGCTCCCCACGGTTCTCCAGGGGAGCATTTTTTTGGCATGAAAATAATATCTTAACTTATAAACTCTTATCTTTTCAAAATTACCGGGTTTTGGTATAGTTTACTTGCTTCATATCCTTTAAACTAGGGGATAACCTATGATAAAAAAAATTACCCTTGTAATTCTTGCTACTTCCGTCATCGCAGCAATCATCTATTTTATAGGCGTTCATACACTCCCTGCCGGAAGCGCACATTATTTTTCAGATCCAGAAAATCTGGCAGAATACCTTCGGTCCTTTGGGGCTATGACAGTGGTTGTTTGCCTTGCCTTGATGATCCTGCAAACTCTCTTTACTCCCCTACCGCTTTTTCTCTTGGCCGGTGCCAACGGTTTTATCTTTGGCGTCGCATATGGTATTTTATTGACCTTGGCAGGCTCAATGCTTGGATCTACCCTTGCGTTTTACGTAGCTCGGGGTTTCGGCAGAGGGTTCGTATCCCGCTATCTTAAAGAAAGTTACATCCATAAGGTTGACGAAATGAGTCACCGCGAAGGACCCTGGGTAGTTTTTATGGCTCGCTTAATCCCGGTAATTCCTTCCAGTATGATTAGCTATGTTGCCGGGCTTAGTAAAATGACCTTCCGAGGCTTTTTTATTGCAACCGTTGTAGGTAAAATGCCAGAAATTATCATTTATACAGCTTTAGGACATAGCTTTAGTCAAGCTGAGGGTCTGGCAACTAAAGTCACCATCCTACTCATCCTGTTAACCTTACTTGCCTGGCCTTTGTTTGCTCATAAGAGAAAAAACCGTAAAGATAATCATTTGAAAAATTTCTTCTTTAGCAAAAAACCACCGAAAATACCCCCCATTCAGTGAACGGGGGGTATTGCTTTTTAACGCTTTCTTTTTTTCCTGGAATAAAGGTAATAAATTAACAAAGCTCCCAATAAACCCGCCATTAAAAAATCCGCCCGGTGAAACCAGGGTTTTAAAGCCTGCCAATTTTGTCCCAGGGCATATCCGGCATAAACTAAAAGGATACTCCAGGGCAAAGAGCCTAAAAAAGTATAAAGAACAAACCTTTTAAAGTTCATACCTGAGATACCGGCCGGTAAGGAGATAAAGGTCCGGACAATGGGCATCAAACGGGTAAAAAACACCGTAGCCTCCCCGTATTTGCTAAACCAACGGTCTGCCAAGGCCAATTTACTTGGTGTGACGCCAAAATAACGACCATATCTTTGCAAAAAGGGTCGACCACCCCGCAGGCCCAGGTAGTAGGATGCAATGGAACCGAATGTACCCCCTATGGTACCAGCCATTACCGTTTCCCAAAAACCAAGTCTCCCGGTATAAACAAGATAACCGCCAAAGGGAAGTATTACTTCACTGGGCAAGGGGATATTGGCACTTTCAATGGCCATGCCAACCCCCACCCCCCAGTAGCCAAGGGCTGCAATAATTACCGTCACTTGGTGCAGCAGAGGTTCTAAAAAATCGAGCATGATCTCCCCCCTTTGTTCCATTCCCTTTTAATTATACTTTTTGTCCCTCAAAAATATGACCGGGGTTAACAAGCCCCGGTCATCATCCTTTAATTATTGATAACGATTTCATCACCCTGAACCTGCACCTGACACTCCAATAAAGATAAATCCTTTAACGAGAGATAGGTACTGGTATCCTTTTTGAACAAGGGCTGGGTAGATTTTGGCTGGCCGTTTAACATGCTTTTACCCCCATTCGTTGGCAGATGCCAGGTCAAATTACTGCCTGTAACCACAATCCCGTTGTTTTCCCAATGCACCTGGTAACCAAGGGCTTCCATGGTCGGGCGCAGGGGAACAAAATATTCTCCGTTTATCCTTTGTGGGCCAGGGATGGTAAAGGGTTTGTCGTTGATGCTAACCCGATCATTACCATAACGAAGGGTTATTTTTTCCGGCTGCAATAACTGTATTGCCCCATGTAGTTGAAGGGCCAGTGTCACTACCGTGCGATCTGGTCTAAGACCAATACCGTTAATTCTTCGCTCTTTGGGGGTCAAATACTCAGCAGTGGTCATTTTTAGGGCACCACCGTTACCCAAGGGAATAATGTCCTGCACCGTTCCTTTGCCATAACTGTTCGTGCCAAGCAAAGTGGCCATGCCATAATCCTGCAGGGCACCGGCCAAAATTTCTGAAGCACTGGCCGTTTCTCCATTGATTAAAACCACCAGTGGCATCTTTCGAACTACCCCTTCATATTCGGTAGAGTAGGAATCTTTTCTTTTATTACGATCCTCCGTGATAAAAATAGTCTCATCCTTACCCAGTAAATAGGCTGCAATTTCTGCTGCCGAATCCACATAACCCCCACCATTGTTACGTAAATCAATGATAAGTGATTCAGCATTTTTTTCTGTCAGCTCGATCAAGGCATTACCAAATTCCATTCCGGTATCCATACCAAAACTATCAATGGCAATGTAGCCGATTTTATTATTTATCAGCTCACTAAAAACGGTAGGCATATGGACTGTGTTACGGGTAATACTCACTTGGAAGTCTTCTTGGGCAGCCCGTTTAACCGTCAAGGTTACCGTTGTTCCCTTGGTTCCCCGCAACATGCTTACAATATCAGACAGTGACTGACCGGCAATATCTTGGCCATCCACCTGCTGGATGATATCTCCGGTTTGCAGCCCCGCCTGTTGGGCAGGAGATTGTTCCAGTAAACGAACCACCTTAGGATAGGTTCCCTGCATCTCTAACTCTGCACCGATCCCCTCAAAGTTACCATTTAGTTCATCACTAAAATGATCCAATTCACCGGGTGAAAAATAAACCGTATAGGGATCCTTCAATTGATCCAACATCCCCTTGATGCTGGCATTGGCCAACTCCGTGGTATCGGGCTTAGCTAAATGAAATTGACTTATATAACCAAAAACCTCCCCCAGAGTTGCTGCACTATTGATGGCTTCATCCTCTTGGGCATAGGCAGGCATCGTCCAAAGCAGAGAGCCAAAGGATAAAATGACTAGCAAGCGTTTTAACAAACTACCACCTCATAATATTTTAATATGGGATAATTTCGAGATACTTACATAAAATCCCTTCCCTATTTAGCTTCCACTGGTAAAATTAACATGGAGGAAGGTATTTTGCACTTTCCTGAGGAAAATACTAAAAGATGCTTAGAAAAGCTTGGCGCGAGCCTTCGCTTTTCTTATACGATCATCATTAGAATTTTTATACTTTCTGATAGTGTAAATAAGGAAGGTGCTAACTTTGTCCCTCGATACCTTGATTGTAATAGATGGCAATAGTCTGATTCACCGGGCCTTTCATGCCCTCCCGCTGCTTTCAAATAGCAAAGGGGTTATTACCAATGCCGTTTATGGTTTCACCAACATGATCACAAAGATTATTCAGGAACAAGAACCAGGCCTGGTGACGGTGGCCTTTGATAAAGGCAAAGTGACCTTTCGCAACCAGGCATATGCAGCATACAAGGGAACCCGCAAGGCCACGCCCGATGAGCTGCGTCCACAATTTATTTTAGCCCGGGACGTCCTAAAGGCTATGCGTATTCCCTATTTTGAAATGGATGGCTTCGAAGCGGATGATCTCATCGGTACCATTGTCACTCAAGCCGAAGCTGCTGGACTTAACGTGCTAATTCTTACCGGAGATCGAGATGCTTTGCAGTTGGTTTCACCTAAGACTCAGGTTATGCTGACCCGCAAGGGAATCACTGAAACAGATCTTTTTAATGAAGGAAAGGTCTGGGATAAATATGGTGTTACCCCGGAACAGATTGTTGATTTGAAAGGTCTGCAGGGGGATACCTCGGACAATATTCCCGGGGTGGCTGGCATTGGCGAAAAAACCGCCAGTGCCTTGATTAAAGAATATGGCTCCATCGAAAATATCATCAAAAACATAGACAACCTCTCCCCCAGACATCAAAAGTTACTGCGGGGAAGTGAGGAGATTGCACTTTTATCCAAAAAACTAGCAACCATCATTCGTGATGTGCCCATGGATTTGGATTTATCTGCTTGCTCCTGGCGTGGACCAGATAGTGTTAAACTTTTGGAGATTTTTCAAGAACTTGAATTTAAGACTTTAATCAAACAACTTACTACCCCCAAAGTATCTAAAACAGCTAAGGGCCAGCAGGAGCCGGCTGATTTGCCGCCGTTGCAAACTTACCAGGTGGGTTATCGCAACGCCAAGGATCAGGATGACCTGGATGAACTCTTAATTGAGGTGACCAAACAGGGAAAAGTGGCTATTTTCTTAGATGGACAACCGAAAAATGGCATTGAAGCTGCTTACCTTGCCCTGGCCGACCAAGACGTCTATCGATTGGTTATCGAAACCAATTCTGTTTCAGACCCCTGCCTTACGGTACTTAAAGCAATATGTGAATGTGAAACCGTAAAGAAATACTTCCATGATGCCAAGCAAGCCCTCTGGTTGCTGCAGCACCATGGTATTGAACTAAAAGCCTTGGCCGCAGACACCATGGTGTCTGCCTATCTGCTTAACCCCACAGCGGCCACCTACGATATCAATGATATTGCATTGGAGCATCTGGGGATGGTACTTCCCGCCGAGGGGGAAACTGCAAAGGCAGCCAGGGCCGAGGCCATTCGACTGCTGGCCCAGAAATTATATGATAAACTGGCGGAACGTCAGGAAGACAGACTGCTTGCCGAAGTGGAATTGCCTTTGGTACGTATCTTGGCAGAAATGGAGATCGCCGGGGTAGCCGTTGACAAACAAGGATTAAAGGAAATGTCCACGGAGTTGAAGGAAATAACAGAAAAACTAACCGCCCAAATACATGAACTGGCTGGGGAAACCTTTAATGTTAATTCAACCAAACAGCTTGCCACCATTCTTTTTGATAAACTCAAATTGCCAGTCTTAAAAAAGACCAAGACCGGTTACTCCACCGATGCAGAGGTACTGGAAAAACTAGCCGAAGAGCACGCCATCGTGGCGCTGCTGCTGGAATACCGACAACTGGCCAAATTAAAATCCACCTATGCCGATGGCTTAGCAGCCTTGATAGACCAGGTTAGTGGACGGTTGCATTCAACCTTTCACCAAACAGTTACGGCCACCGGCCGATTATCCAGCGCGGAACCAAATTTGCAAAACATTCCCATACGGCTGGAAACTGGCAGAAAAATTCGCAAGGTGTTTATTCCCCGTCAAAAGGGTAACCTACTATTAACTGCGGATTATTCACAAATAGAATTAAGGGTCCTGGCCCATATGTCCCAGGATAAAAGCTTTCTGGATGCCTTTCGCCTGGGGCAAGATATTCATACGCGAACCGCTTCGGAGGTCTTTGGCATACCCATGGAACTCGTAACCTCCGACATGCGTGGTAAAGCCAAGGCCGTAAACTTCGGCATTGTTTATGGCATCAGTGATTTTGGCTTGGCCAGAGACTTAAAGGTTAGCCGAAACGAGGCCAAGGGCTATATCGAGCACTATTTTGCCCGTTGCCCCGGTGTCAGGCAATATATTGACCGGGTCATCAAGGAAGCTAAGGAAACCGGCTATGTCAGCACACTTTTAAATCGACGCCGTTACCTGCCGGAGCTTTTTAGCAAAAATTTTAATATCCGTCACTTTGGCGAAAGAGCGGCCATGAATACACCCATCCAAGGCACCGCTGCGGATATCATAAAGCTGGCCATGGTTAAAATACATCGGGAATTAAAGGCCCAGCAATTTTCTTCACAAATGGTATTACAAGTACACGACGAATTGATTTTTGATGCCCCGGAAAACGAAATTGAACCTCTCATTAAATTAGTTCGCCAATGTATGGAAAATGCCTTAACCCTTGATGTCCCCCTGGTTGTGGATATCAAGCTTGGCTCCAATTGGTACGAAGCAAAACCCATTTAATCCTCTGTCCTGGAGGTGGACAAATGCCTGAATTGCCAGAGGTAGAAACTGTCGTTCGATCCTTAGAAAAACATTTAGCGGGACTTACCATCACGGACGTGGATCTGCTAAAGGAAGAAGTAATCCGTTCACCCCGAACTGAAATTTTTTTGGAACAAGTTATTGGCAGGAAGTTCCAAAAGGCACTAGGCCGTCGGGGTAAATACATGCTCATCCATTTAAGCGACGGTTTAACACTGGTTGTTCATCTTAGAATGACCGGTAAATTAGTTTATTGTGATGCTGAATTACCGAAGGAAAAACATACCCACGTAATTTTTCATTTGGATGATGGTAAACATTTAAGATTTGCCGATGTGAGACGTTTTGGGCGCATCAGTCTCGTGCCTACCACCGAAATAGACATGATGCCCGGCCTCAGGGAAATGGGCCCTGAGCCTTTGGCGAATGAATTTAGCAGGGAATATTTAAAGAAAGAACTGCGTCGTAGAAGAACTCGTATTAAACCCTTGCTGCTGGATCAGTGTTTTGTTGCCGGTTTAGGCAATATCTATGTAGATGAGGCTTTGCATCGGGCAAAGATCCATCCCGAACGTTTAGCACCGGATTTAACCACCAGGGAAGCCTCTGGTCTGCACAAGGCCATTGTGGAAGTTATTTCGGACGGCATACAGCACCGGGGCACCAGCTTTCGGGATTATGTTGACGGGGAAGGTCGTTCCGGCAGCTTTCAGAAACATTTAAGAGTTTATAACCGCGAAGAGCTTCCTTGCTTCAACTGTGGTAAACCGATTCGCCGCATTAAGGTGTCTGGCAGGAGTTCTTATTACTGCCCATCCTGCCAAAAAGCCAAATAGTAGCACGCACCCCTTTTTATGCCCCCTCATAGTCTGTAAGTGAAAGATAATTGACTGGGGGGGAAGTCATGGAATTGCTCGCTTTGGTTGCCTTTGCCCTGGCCCTAAACATGGATGCCCTGGGCACTGGGGTAGCCTATGGGATACGAAAAATTCGTATTCCATTTTTGTCACTGCTAATTATTAGCGGTATGTCTGTAATAACCATTGTTTTTTCAATGTCCGCAGGACAAATGGTCTCACAATTAATTTCGCCAACCTTTGCCCACAGACTGGGTGGTATACTTTTGTTATTGGTTGGAGTTTGGATTCTCATTCAATCTGTCAAGGATACCAGACAAGAGAGTACCGATGATTTATCTGATCTTGAGCGAACGGTAATGCGGATCCGTATTAAATCATTGGGTTTGGTAATTCAAATTTTGCGAGAGCCCGCCAAAGCTGACCTGGATAAATCCGGTGTCATTTCCTCCCGCGAGGCCTTGCTCTTAGGTCTTGCTTTGTCTATGGACGCCTTTGGTGCAGGCTTTGCCGTATCCATGTTTGGTTTTAGTATCCCTTTAACAGCCACAGTGGTGGGCTTGGGACACATTTTACTAACCTATTGCGGCTTAATAATAGGAAAATATTGCGCCTGCAGTTCCCTGGGTCGTCAACTGGCCATGCTGCCTGGCTGTATCCTAATTATTTTAGGTATCTTTAAAATTAAATGATTCTTGTCAGTTAAGGAGTTGTGGTTTATGATTATTGGGTTAACCGGCAATATTGCCAGTGGCAAGAGTACAGTGGGCAGATATTTACAAAGTTTAGGTGCCAAAGTGATTGATACCGACCGGATAGCTCGAGAAATTGTTTTACCAAATACCCCGGCCCTAAAGGAGATTGTTTCCTCCTTTGGGTCGGGTGTTTTAAATGAGGATCTAACATTAGATAGGGAAAAATTAGCGGCCATTGTATTTAATGACTCTCAGGCCAGAAAGAAATTAGAACATATTACCCATCCCCGTATTGAGGAAGAAATAAGACGACAAATTAAATATTTTTCCCAAGTCGATCCCTCTTCGGTGATTATTCTGGAGGTGCCCCTACTCATCGAAGTGGGCTGGCACAAATGGGTGGATCAGGTTTGGTTAGTGACAGTTGACGAAGGGGTACAAATTGATCGTCTAATACAAAGGGACAAGCTTTCCCTGGAGCAAGCAAAAGGGCGCATTGCCAGCCAAATGCCTCAGCAAGAAAAAATGAAACATGCGGATGTCATTATTAATAACTCGAATTCGCCAGAGCAGGTAAAAGAAAAAATAAAAGCTCTATGGGACAATTTAGTAGGTTTTAATCATTATTAACCATTTACTGGTATATAATTAGTATAGCCGTCCGCTTTAAAAGCTTTGGGAGATGGCCCAAGGCCATCAATAATTGCAGGAGTGATTAAGGTGATTTTACGACGCAAAAAAAGAAAGGGAATAAAAAGACGACTCCTGCTGCTGGCCTTACTGTTGCTGTTGTGGTTTAGTCACAAAGAAATCGGACGTTCGTGGTACCCCTTTGAGCATCAGGAATTGATTTATCATTACTCGGAGGTCAATCAGCTAGACCCCTTACTGGTCGTGTCGGTTATCAAGACGGAAAGTAATTTTAATTCCCAAGCCACTTCCCCCAAGGGTGCCCGGGGACTTATGCAGATTATGCCAAGCACGGCCAATTGGATATCGCAGCAAATTAGCAAAGAACCCTTGCAACCTGAGGAACTTTTCAACCCGGAAACCAATATTCGTCTCGGCACCTGGTATCTGGCCGATTTATTTGAAGGCTTTAAAAATGACCCGGTTTTAGTTATCGCCGCCTATAATGCCGGGCGAGGCAACGTAACACGCTGGCTAAATGAACAGCATTGGACCGGCGAAAGAAAGACCATCGACCAGATCCCCTTCATGGAAACCAGACAATATATCCGGCGGGTACAATGGAACCAGAAGATGTATCATTATTTGTATGATACGAAGTAACAAACAAACTGATCGTTACAGGGGTGCTTGCGCCATTGAACTAAATACCAAAAAATTTGGCAGGTCTGTTTAGCAAAACAGGCCTGCTTTTTATTCTATTGGAAATTATGCTTTCTTGAACCGATAACTTTGTCATCCTTCACTAACGCTCCGGATGACATACCAATTTAATCACCCCTCGGACGAATTGTTCCCCTTTTTTGGCAGATCTTAACTGACGAAAAACAGCATAAATAAATGTATAATTGACATATATACTGCACTTACACGGAGAAAACAGATGAAAAAACTCTTTATCCCAGCAAAAAAAATATTTAACCGAAGAACGATCTCAACCTTCATTGCCTGGGCGTTTTTTATTAGTTTGGTGGGCTGGGTCTGGGTTGCCCTGGGTTGGTGGTTGCTTGGTAAGCTGTGGTGGCATGAGTTAGTTGTTCCCCGCAGTGTTTTATCAACTGTACAGGCCATGCTCTTAATAACAGTTTGGTCCAGTATGGTTCTTGGTTTCTTTATTTTCTGGGCCCGTTATAACTATAAAAGGTATTTTATCAAAGACAAACGACAGTACAAGCCACTCGAAACCCAGTCACCTGCCTTAAATTGGCAGGAAAGAATCTTTGATCCGAGTTATTCGTCATCAGCCGTCAGCCCTCAGTTTAAGGAAGGATAGCCCTTTAACTTGCCGGTGGCTGATGGCTAAAACTGCCCCGGAAAGGAGCATAAACCTTTGCAGAATATTCTCTACTCCATTGGCTACTTCACATTCCTCTATCCAGTGATCATGAGTGTTATCTGGATTGTCGGGGGTTTATTTTTTTGGTGGTATAAGGAGAGGAAAAAACAAAGGATAAAATTCCCTGGGGATTGGCCAGCGGTAACCCTCCTGGTTCCTTGCCACAACGAAGCAATCAGCCTGGATGCCACCTGTGATGCTTTGAGCAGGCTAAGTTACCCAGACCTTCGGGTCGTTTTTATTGACGATGCCTCCACCGACAATACGGCTGACCTAATCCGCAAATGGCTGCCCAAAGTTCCCTTTTTCCACCTTTTGCGTTTAACAAGCAACCGGGGTAAAGCGATGGCATTAAATTGTGGCTTACAAGGGGCTGTTCACACACCAATAACGGTCATTATTGATGCGGATACTTTGATTACTACAGATACCATAAAATGGCTAGTGGCTCCCTTTACTTACAGGCCCCGTTTAGGTGCTGTAACAGGAAATCCCCTGGTATATAATCGTGATAATTCACTGGAGAATCTTCAGACAGCGGAATTTGCTTCAATTCTAGGGCTAATTAAGCGTTCCCAACGTTCCCTGGGTCGGGTGCTGACGATATCCGGTTGTCTTACTGCCTTTCGTACCGATGTACTAAAGGAAATTGGCGGTTTTTCCTCCCGTTCTGCCACCGAGGACATCGATATTACCTGGGCCATTCAAAAAAGCTTTCACGAGGTTTGGTTTGAACCCCGGGCCGTGGGTTATATCCAGGCTCCTAGAACATTTAAGGAATTTTGGAAGCAACGGTGTCGCTGGGCATTAGGGGGGTGGCATCTCTTACGAAGCCACAAAAATATCTTTAGCCGTTGGTACTGGCGAAGACTCTGGCCAGTCTATTTAGATTTTGTCATTAGTTACATCTGGTCCTTTTGCCTGGTGCTGGGCACACTTCTTTGGTTTATTACTTTTTTAATAGGTATAGAACCCCTCGGCTTGTCCCCTTTTCCCGCCTGGTATGGTGCTGTGATCAGTTTTATTTGTTTAGTCCAATTTGGTGCTGCACTATTGACAAATCACCAGTATGATAGCAAGCTTTACCATAGCTTTTTCTGGGTTCCCTGGTATCCGTTATTCTACTTTTCCATCGGTGCCTTAACCGTGGTATGGACAAGCTACCGGGGACTCTTCGGAAAGCTTGAATCAGCCGGCAAATGGAAAAGCCCGGCCAGAAATTCTCTGCCGGGCTCCTGGTAAATTGAATTAGCTTCTTGGCAAACTCAAAATAGTAGGATAAAGCGGCCCTGGCCCCACTTCTATGGTAGAAATGATTCGATTGGTGGTGGTAAGCCTACCGCCATCTTCATTTTTAAACAAGTAAGGGAACGGTCGAGGCCGTTCCCTTACTTATTCGATACAATTCCGTATAAAAAGGTGTTCAGTACAGTTGTAAAGGCTTCTTCAATGGTTAGGTTATTTTCAACCACAAAGGTTGGGTTCACCACTGCCCGGACCGTTGCTAGGAGAGATGCCGTGACGATGGTAGGATTTATTTCTTTGAAATATCCTTCTTTACTTCCCTCAAGCATGATTTGAATCAGGTACTTAATTTTTTCCGCTCGAAACTGCTCCACTTGTTCCCAAATATCCGGATAATGCCGCTGTAATTCACTTAAAACCCTGGGTGATAGAACTCGTAGACGTTCAGAAATCAGTTTAACAAAAAGGGTGATTTTTTCAATGGGATTTACTGCACTTTGCAGTACGCAAAACACTTCTTGTTCTACATCAGCCATAAATTGCTGCATCACCGCCGCGATGATTTCTTCCTTGCTCTTAAAATAACGATAAATCGTACGCTTACTCATATTATTACGGGCTGCCAGTTCATCCACCGTGGCCCCGTAAAAACCCTTTTCTTCTGCCAATTCCCTGAAAAGGACAATAATCTTCTCCCTTGTATCCATCCAATCCCCCCGCACTACTAAACAATCTTCTTCTTAAATTTCAGGATACTTGCTGTCATCAGTATTACTGTAAAGATAAGCAAGGAAAACACCTGCGGAACCAAATAAGAAAAACCAATGCCCTTTAAAACAATTCCCCTGATGATGGTAAGGTAATAAGTAAGGGGAATGATGTTGCTGAGATATTGAATGAAAACAGGCATGGCCTCCCGGGGAAACATGAAGCCAGATAGCAAAATACTGGGCAGCAGAACAAAAAAGGACATTTGCATGGCCTGCATCTGAGTCTTGGCAATATTGGAGATAAAAACACCAAGCCCCAGGGAAGCTGTAATAAAGAACAGCGTTAATAGGTAAAGCTGCAATAGGCTGCCCCGAATAGGGACGCCGAAAACCACAACCCCTACTAGCAAGGCCACGGTAATTTGCAGGTAACCTAACGCAATGTAGGGAATGATTTTGCCAATCATCAATTCATAGGATTTAATGGGCGTGACCATCAGCTGCTCCAGTGTCCCTCGCTCCCTCTCACGGACAATGCCCATGGAGGTCATCATAACCATGGTCATTGTAACAATAATGCCTAGAATGGCCGGTACCATATAGTAGGCAGTAATGCCATCCGGATTATACCAGGGCCTTACCCGAATGTCATAGGCAGGCTGCATATGGCCCACTTTTTCGATGAGGATTTTTTGGGACTCCATCAGACTAATGGCATTGGCTGTGGCAATGGCCGAATTGGAAACCATACTATCCGTGGCATCCACCAACACCTGTACCTGTGCCGCTGCCCCTTTTCTGACGTTTTTTGCATAATCCGGCGGAAAGATCACCCCAACCTTAACGACACCCTGGTCAATCATCTGAGTCACTTTGTCATAGCTGCCGGCCACCTGGGTAACCTCAAAGTATCCCGAAGCCTGAAAGGACTCTAAAAGTTTCCTGCTTTCAGGCGATAAGGATTGATCAAAAACCACCGTGGGTATATGCTTGACTTCGGTTTGAATGGCGTAACCAAAGAGCAGTAACTGCACCAGGGGAAGCATAAAAATTAGACCAATGGTAAGCCGATCTCTTTTCATTTGTAAAAATTCCTTATACAAAATGGCTAATATCCTACTCAATGGCCTTCCCCTCCCTTCTTTGACCGGCCAAAGCGATAAAAACATCCTCTAAGGACGGCGTAATCTTCCTGACTATACCGGCTGTATACTCTTGCAGCTGCGGTATATGCTCCTCTGTACGGAGCAGTACATGCAAAAGAGAACCATGCACAGAACATTCCTTTACATAGGTAAGTTCCTCAATGGCCTGCAGCTTATCCATGGGATTTTCCACAGCCACTTCCACCATGACCCCCTCCAACACATGCTGACGTAAATGATCGGGTGTGTCGTTGGCGATTAACTGTCCCTCGGAAATAAAAGCAATATTGCTGCAGCGTTCCGCTTCGTCCATGAAGTGTGTTGTGACCATCACAGTGGTTCCCTCATTGGCCAACCGTTGAATGGTATTAAAGAACATCTTACGACTGGTGGGACTGATGCCGCTGGTGGGCTCGTCCAGAAATAAGATGGCTGGTTTGGCCAAAATGGCACAGCCCAAGGCCAAACGCTGCTTCCAACCAATGCTTAGATTCGCAACCAATTCTTTTTCTCTGCCTCTTAAATTAGCCATTTCTATCATCTCTTGAATTCTGACGCTCCGTTGCCGATAGGGCACACTATACAAACCAGCATAAAAATGCAGGTTTTCCTGAACCGTTAAATCATCATATAGGCTGAATTTTTGAGACATGTAGCCAATACGGTTTTTAATTTTCTCTGCCTCCTGGGTTAAATCATGGCCCAATACTCTGCCACTGCCCGAGGTTGGTTCCAAAATACCACACAACATCCTTATGGTGGTGGACTTACCGGAACCATTGGGACCCAGAAAACCATAAATTTCACCAGGACGTATCTGAATGGTTAACCTGTCAACCGCGATAAAGCTGCCAAATTTCCTTGTTAATTCAAAGGTTTCCACCGCATAGGCCATTAAACCACCCCCTCCTCCATGGACACAAAGACATTCTCCATGGTCGGTGCCACCTCACCGATGGACTCCAAAGAAATAGCACGTGCCGTCAGGAAGGAACGAATCTCACTAACGGCCAGGGCTGCATCCTCAACCACAACCTGATATTTATAACCATAAAAATTGGCATCTAAAACATACTTAAAATCCTTAAAGAGTTCCGGCTCACGGCTGGCGGCCTTTATCTCCAGTACTTTATAGGGAAAGTTTGCCTTTAGGTTGGACGGTGTATCCACTGCGGCCAGTCGTCCATTATTCATAAAACCCACCCTTTGACAAAGCTCTGCCTCATCCATATAGGGGGTGGAAACTAAAATAGTCATACCGGACTTGTTTAGCCGATAAAGGATTTTCCAAAATTCCTTTCTTGATTCTGGATCAACCCCATAGGTTGGTTCATCCAGAACCAGCAGACTTGGTTGGGAAATCAAGGCACAGGTTAAAGCTAATTTTTGTTTCATCCCGCCGGAAAGCTGATCTGCCAGTCTTGTTTTAAATGAAAGGAGGTTCGTCAGTTGCAAAATTTCTTCCGATCTCTGAGCAATGGTTTGTTGTTTGAGCCCATACATAGAACCAAAAAAATTAATGTTTTCCATTATCGAAAGGTCACCATACAGGCTAAATTTTTGGGGCATATAACCAAATGCCCCTCGCTCTGGGGTAGGTTCCGGCAAGGATAACACCACACTGCCACTGTCCGGTGTAATAAGACCGCAAATCATCCGAATTAAGGTGGATTTACCTGCACCGTCGGGACCCACCAGGCCAAATATTTCTCCGCCCTGAACCTCCAGTGATACCTTTGCCACAGCTTGGTTCGAACCAAATGTTTTACTTAATTCCCTAATGCTTATCATTATTCCACCCCACTGTTGAAAACCACATCAGCAGGCATACCAGGTTTTAGGGTTTCAGACGGTTCACTAACTCGGATTTTCACACCATAGACAATATTGGTTCGCTCCTTGGCGGTTTGAATTGTTTTGGGGGTATATTCCCCCTGGGAGGCAATTTCTTCAATGACACCCTGATACTTTTCACTGCTGCCACTGACCGTAAAATAAATCCTTTGACCCAGTTTAATTTTAGGCAGATCATCGGTGGGCAGATACACCCTCAGCCACATGTCTTTTAAATCCGCCACAGTGACCAGGGATGCCCCGGCTTGCACAAATTCCCCCGGCTCCCGGTTCCTTGATAATACCGTCCCATTAATGGGAGAAAAAACCTTCGTATCTGCCAGTAATGCTTCGGAGGCCTTTAATACTGCCTGGGAGCGTTCCAATTCCACTTGGGCAGCTTTCACTGTTTCTGGTCGGTTACCAGCTTCCAGTAGACTTAATTTCGCCTTGGCTGAGGCCAATTGATTTTCTTTGATCACCAGATCCGTTTGCAGCTTTTCCAGTTGTTCTTGAGGCAGGGCAGCTTCCTGCCATAGAACTTCCCCCCTTTGATGATCAAGCACGGCCTTGTCATAGGCAGCCTGAGCGATTTTAACGTAGGAGGCAGCTTCATTTATCTCCTGCTCCCTGGCTCCGGAGGTAAGATCCTTTAATTGGGCTTCACTCTTGAGCACTCCCAATGAGTCCCTCTCCCTTTGAGCAATCAGGTCATTTCTGATGATTTGACTAATTAACTGTCCTTTTAAAACCCTTTCCCCGGCATCAACCGATAGAGTTCCAATGGTACCGGGGAGCTTGGCACTCAGTTCCACCTTGGTTACCTCTAGGGTACCGCTGGCTGTAAGCGCAGCATCCCCGGGGGTTTTCCAATATTGATAACCCAAGAATGCTGCTAACCCCAATAAAGCTGCTAGAATAACCGCAATAGGCCTTTTCTTCATAAAATAATCGCCTCCAGGTATTTCTTGTTATAGGGTAAACTGTTGATACAAAAATCGTTTCCTTAGTGTTATGTTACTACTCTATTTATTGGAAAACAAGCTTTTATTCAGCCCGTTTAAAGGATAATTTCTTTTTGAGTTGAAATCTTTACTTAACACCCAAGACCATGTCTCATGGCCTATGACCGAAAAAAAGTGAGGTGTCAGCATGGCATTAATCTATACCGGAGCAAAATGTCGTGATTGCTATCGTTGTGTTCGTTATTGCAACCTAAAGGCCATAAAAATGAATACGGGTAAATTAGGCAGATTTCATGCCCAGGTTATCGATGAACTGTGTGTCCACTGTGGTCAGTGCATTCTAGCCTGTCCCCAGAAGGCGAAAAAACCTATCTCTGACCTAAGGCAGGTTAAACAGCTATTGGCCGAAGGAACCCCGGTAATCGCCGTGGTGGCTGCTTCCTTTGTGGGTTCCCTTCCTCTCAAAGAACCAGATATGTTACCTACCCTTTTAAAGGCACTGGGCTTTAGCGAAGTTCAAGAAACTTCCATTGGGGCAAGCCTGGTAACCCAGGAATATCTGGATATGGGTTTTGAACACCCCCGTTTAATTAGTTACTGTCCGGTAATCGTAAATTTAATCGAAAGACATTATCCCGAACTTATTTCTATGCTGGCTCCCATTGTTTCACCCATGATTGCCCAGGGTAAGGTTATTAAATCCCTTAAACCCCAGTCTAAGGTGGTATACATCGGTTCCTGTGCAGCCAAACGAGATGAAGCACAGCTTTTGGGCTTAACGGATAGTATCGATTATTTCCTTGACTTTCATGAACTTTGGCAATGGATCCAAGACTCAGAGGTGGTTATGGAAGAACTAACTCCCTCAAATTTTGATAGTTTTTCTCCCTGTCACAATCGCATTTACCCAGTAGAGGGAGGGGTCATTTGGGCAGTGGCAGAGGAACTGCGACAGGCCGGTGAGAGCTTTCTAACCATTTCCGGCATGGAAAGCTGTATCGAGTTTATTAAACATCTGGGTCAAGGCCAGATAATCAATCCACCCAAGCTAATGGAACTCTGGGCTTGTAAAGGTGGCTGTATCAATGGCCCCTTGTCCCTCTGTCGTGAAGAAAGCCTCTTCATGCGGCAGCGCAAGCTATTGCACTATTACAACTCATCCGGAGAATGTGTCTTTGAAATTGACAACACTCGCTTGCCGGAAATCTCCTTAAAACGAGATTTCATCAATCGGAAAGTAGAACAAATCTACCCTAGCGAAGCAGAAATTCAAAACATCCTGGCCAGAACCGGTAAAAACTCCCCGGCCCAGGAATTTAACTGTGGTAATTGCGGCTATGATTCCTGCCGGGATAAAGCGGTGGCCGTTTATCAGGGTAAGGCAGAAGTAGAAATGTGCATACCCTATATGAGAAAAAGGGCCGAGTCAATGTCCAACCGAATTATCTCCGCCATGCCCAATGCCGTTATTGTGGTGGGCAAGGATTTAGATATTCTGGAGATCAATTCCGCCGCAGAAACACTTTTTCAATGCACCGCTGCCGAAGTGGTGGGTCAAAGAATTTTATCCCTAATACCAGCAACCAATTTCCTTAAGGTAATGCAAAGCGGTAAAATGATGAATACTACCAGTACCTACCCCAATTTTGGCATCGTAACCCGGGAAATTTTCTTCCCGGTCAAGGGAACAGATGTGGTGGTAGGAATCTTTATCAATATCACATCAGAGAAAAAACACAAAGAACAGTATGAACTTATGAAAAGCCAAACCATTCAACAGGCCCAGGAAGTCATTGAAAAACAAATGATGGTGGCCCAGGAAATAGCCGGACTTTTGGGAGAAGCAACCGCAGAAACCAAGGTTCAATTGGGGAAACTAATAAAATTAATGCGGCAAGAAGATCTTTAGGGAGGTGCCGCTATGAAAATCAGTTTAGATATTGGCGTATCCCAATTAAAAAAATATGGTGAAGAGCTTTGTGGGGATAGTGTGGAAATTATTCGCACTGATCAAGCAAATATCGTGGTGCTTTCCGATGGACTGGGCAGTGGCGTTAAGGCTAATATCCTGTCCCGCCTTACTACCAAGACCGCAGCCAGTATGCTCCGAATGGGCGGCAACATCGATGAAGTCATTGATACGGTGGCTAAAACCCTGCCCATTGATAAGGTAATTAATGCGGCTTACAGCACCTTTTCCATTTTGCAGGTGCAAAATAACGGCAGACTAAACCTGGTAGAATACGATAACCCGGACGTCTTTATTGGCAACCAGAACACACTTTTTACGCCTCGGCGCGAAGAAAGAATGGTGGCTGGCAAAAAGATTCTGGAATATGAGTTTGACGTGGATGAGCATGACTGGCTGGTTCTAACCTCGGACGGGGTCCTCAATGCAGGAATTAGCGGACACATGAATGTCAACTGGGGTTGGGATCGTATGAGCCGGTTTATTGAGGACACCTATGCCGAGGAAAAATCCGCCTGCGATTGGGCCAATGAAATTACCAACCTTTGCAACTCCCTATATGGAGAAAAACCCGGGGATGACGTGACCGTGGTGGCTGTAAAAGTAAGGCATCCGATCCATGTAACTTTGCTAATTGGCCCCCCAAAAAACCAGGAGGACGACCGGATGGTGGTTCGTAAGCTGATGGAAGCCCCGGGGGCCAAGGTGATCTGTGGTGGAACAACCAGTGAAATTGTGGGACGTGTACTGGGCAGAAAGGTTTTTGTGGACGTTTCCTCGGTTGTCGAGGGCATCCCCCCTGTGGGCATGCTGCCAGGCATTGATCTAATTACCGAAGGTGCTGTCACTCTGGTGCAAACACTGGAGCATATTAAAGCAAACACCGGTTTAAACGAACTCAAGGCTGGTAAGGATGGTGCCAGCAGATTAACAACCCTATTAAGAAAGGCCGATATCATCCATATTATGGTGGGCAGGGCTCAAAATGAAGCCCTTTACTGCAACGATGTCCCGGCCATTTATGCCTATAAACACCATGTCATTCGTGACCTCATCAACAGTCTAAAGGAAATGGGCAAAGATATAAAAGAGGATTATTTTTAGAGCAATTTTAAAAGGGAATGCCGCTATGCTCCATTATTCCAGTAGCAAAGGGCATTCCCTTTTAATTTAGCCGTCAGCCATGAGCCTTAAGCTTTCGGAGAACTTGGTAAGGACACTGTGCCATGAGCCATGGTCTAATAACCCTTAAGTATGACATAATCAGAAAACCCATGGCCCTTCCTAACACTTCTAAAGTTATACTAACCTTTCTGCAATATCCCTAGCTATCCTCACTCCACAGGCACCTGCCTGGGCTAAGCCACGGGTAATTCCCGCACCATCGCCACCAGCATATAACCCGTTAATTTCCGTTTGAAACTTTTCGTTTAATTGAGGGCGAGAAGAGTAAAATTTAGCTTCCACACCGTATAAAAGTGTATGCTCGGAGGCAATACCAGGTGTCACATTGTCCAAGGCTTGAATCATTTCAATAATACTTTTCATTGTATTGTAGGGCAGTACCAGACTTAGGTTGCCGGGAACGGCTTCCTTGAGGGTTGGTTCCAGAAACCCCTCCTGGACTCTCTTCTCAGTGGATCTACGCCCCTTTAGAATATCCCCAAAACGCTGAATCAGCACACTTCCATTTGAAAGATCATTGGCCAGACGGGAAATGGACTTGGCGTACTCAATGGGTTTATCAAAGGGGTAGGAAAACTTATGGGATACCAACAGGGCAAAGTTTGTATTATTGCTGCCCAGTTTTTTGTCATTATAGGCATGGCCGTTTGCCAGCATCACCCCGCTATGGTTTTCAATAACCACGTGACCCGAGGGATTACTACAAAAGGTTCTTACGGTAGTGCCAGTGGAAGACCGATAAATAAACTTACCCTCATACAGATGCTCATTAATCTCTTCCATGATGGTATCCAGGGTCTCCACACGAACCCCAACATCCACCTGATTGTTGGTCATTTCTAAATTATGTTTCTTAAAAATGCCTGTTAACCATTCTGAACCATCCCGACCTGGTACAATAATTACGTTGTTGGCATAAATTTCCTCTTTCGTTTTAGTTACGATTCCCTTAATATATTTACTATCAATCTTTTTTTCAACAATAATATCTTCAACTTCAGTCTCAAATTGCATATCAATTTTATCTTTTAAAGTTTCAAAAATACTCTTGAGAATTTCCAAATTTTGTTCTGTACCCAGGTGCCGTACCTCGGCCCTTAGTAATTTTAACCCAGCACCCAGACCAAGTTTTTCTATATTCTTGACCGCGGGGGTTGTGGGATCCGATATCACCGTGGTGGCACCATGCTTTAGGTTAATTCCATCTACATATTTAATTAGCTCGAGGACCTCTGAGGGTGCCATGTAGTCAGTCATCCAACCACCAAATTCTGTGGTAATGTTAAACTTACCATCTGAATACGCACCCGCCCCACCAAAACCATTGGTCACCGCACAGGCAGGCATACACCCTGCATGATCCTTCTTTAAGGTTGGTGGAGGACATTTAACCAGTTTTTTCTCCAAAATCGGACAAAATCGTTTGTAAATATCACGGCCTTTTTCTATTAGCAACACTTTTAACTGCGGTGCCTTTAGACTCAGTTCGTAGCAAGTAAAAATACCTGCCGGACCAGCACCCACAACAATTACATCGTAATTTCTCATAAAGGGTATCACTCCCTACCTTATATAATTCACAAAATGAAAATAAGCAAACATAAATATTGTGAACCATTTTACCTAGAATTGCAATATCTAATTTATACCAAATAATTAAAATGCAGGGACATTGCCCCTGCATTCATTATTATCCATGTATTAAACTGGGTAAACACTTCGTGCATATCCAGGTGCTTTCTCCCTTATGCCGCATCGGCAACAGATAGCCAGTATCATCGGATCTGCCGCAGTTTTTACAATATACCGCACTGGCCGATTTATCGACAGGGACCTTTACTTCGGCTTCGCTTTCCTTTGGTACTGCTACTTCCGTAATATCCCCGGACAATTCCTGGGCAATCTCAGCAAAATCCATCTGAAATCCGGGACAATGTGTCGGACAGGCTTCATTGGGCTGACAAACATGCCCTTCTTCCATCGTCGGCAGTGCTAACCCCTTAGCCCTAAAGCCCACACACTGACCACACGAATCCATTAGCTCCCTGCGTCTTTTCATCCACTTATCCCTTTTCACCGTCATTATTCCCGCCCCCTCTTTCGTTATCTCTTGCATTTAGAATACTAAAAAGGAGTACTTCCGGATATGATCCCAGTCACCTTCCTAAGGTGATGTTTATCACTGTTGGTAAAGGGTTTCTACCAACATTTAAAAAATTTCTTTCAACAAACTTCTTGCCGAGTCATTTTTGTTATGCTATAATAACACTTGCGATTAAGACATGTCGAAGTGGCGGAATCGGCAGACGCGCACGTTTGAGGGGCGTGTGAGGAGACTCGTGAGGGTTCAAGTCCCTCCTTCGACACCAATGCGTTATATTTCAAGGCTTGTGGGTTTTTACCTGCAAGTCTTTTTTGTTGTGTTTTGGTCGTATTTTGATCAAGATGTGTGCGCCCGTACATCTTTATGCGTGGTGCGATAAGTGATCAGCCGCGCACATTATGTTTTTGGAGGTGTCTCATCGTGTCGAGAAGAAGAAAAAATGACTTAAAACCTTTGACCGCAAACGCTGTAACAAAATCTTTTACTTTTTAGTTGAAGAGGG
The DNA here is from genome assembly GCF_982386235.1 of Desulfotomaculum sp. Taxonomy (NCBI): domain Bacteria; kingdom Bacillati; phylum Bacillota; class Clostridia; order Eubacteriales; family Desulfotomaculaceae; genus Desulfotomaculum; species Desulfotomaculum sp. The sequence goes on from NZ_CEVWQM010000028.1 coordinate 30,866, forward strand.
ATACCTGACTTTAGGGGTTTCTTAACAAAAACAAAGAAATCAAAGACCGAGTTTTTCCAGGTCTTTCGACAATTTTAAACCTTCTATTTTCTAAAGTCGGGAGACAATTCCCAAAAATGTATTCACAATTATATCCTATAACTATTTTTTCGGAGGGATCATGAATGCCGGATTTTACATTACTCTTTGAACGTTATTTCAAGCACTGCAAACACCAAAAGAACCTGAGTGCCAAAACACTAAAGGCCTACCGAATTGACATTACTCAGCTTTTAAACTTCCTGGAGGCTATTGACCGAAAGTTAATTAAGAATAATTTATTGGAATACGCCACATATCTGCACAAAAAATATATGCCAAAAACGGTAAAGAGAAAAATCGCCAGCATCAAGGCTTTTTGCAATTGGATGGAATATGAAGATATTATTCCGGAGAATCCATTCTCCAAAATTAACCTAAAATTTCATGAGCCAAAGATTCTCCCTAAAACGATTTCTCTCGATATGATCGAAATACTTCTAAAATCCGCTTATGTTGAGGCTACAAATGAAAACCTTACTCCTTATCAAAAGCAGACCTGTTTACGTGATATAGCAGTCTTAGAGTTATTATTTGCAAGCGGAATGAGGGTTTCGGAACTATGCTCACTGAAAGTAGATGATGTCAACTTAACAAACGGTCAAATTCGCATTTTTGGCAAAGGAGCAAAGGAAAGAGTTGTTACTATTGCAAATCCTGACGTGCTAAAGGCTCTCAGGAAGTATAAGGCAGCTTTTATCCAACATATTGAAAGCGCGGGAATTTTGTTTATAAACAGAGGAAATAGGCAGCTTTCTGAACAATCCGTTCGGGCAATCATAAATAAATATGCCGAAAAAGCAAATATTGCCAGACATTTGACCCCTCATATGTTTAGGCATTCATTTGCAACATTATTACTAGAGGAAGATGTAGATATACGCTACATACAGCAGATATTAGGACATAGTTCTATAACCACAACTCAAATTTATACCCATGTGTCTACAAAAAAGCAAAATGATATTTTAAGCCTGAAACATCCCAGAAACCGTATGTCAATAAAATAATTTTACGGCCGAACGCACAATAAGCGTTCGGCCGTAAACATGAATAAAGGATAATATGCAATTATCCTGCAAAATGGAGGAAGGTAAAATGATCACTCCTTTTTGGAAACAAGATAAAATTGAAAATTATAAAAAGACCCTAAACATCATTTTGCTGGCCCATGTACAACAGCCCCGAGGTCATATTAATCAAGCCCAGCTCCAGTGCAGTGGAACAGAAAGATTCTCAATCGAGGAATTCAACCAAATTTATCAAGGCATTGTAGGTGCAGGATACTATATTCAGGCTGTTTATTTTAATGAACTGGACTTTATTGAAGAGTACACGAAACATCCGGAGCGGTTTGTGGATTGTTTAATATACAACTTAGCGCGAAATGGATTTGGAAATAATAAGAAGACGATTATTCCTGCTTTCTGTGAATTGGTTGGGCTAAATTATAGTACTTCCACATCCTTAACTTCTGCGCTATGTCGCAACAAATATTATTTTTCTATACTACTTCAGACGCATGGTATTCCGACCCCCAGAAGCTGGTTATTAACGGAAGCAGGAACATGGCAAGATAATGTTCCTCCAGAGGGAACAGTTATAATTTGTAAGCCCTGTTCAGAATCGGCGAGCCAGGGAGTAAACAACACAAGTATCTTCCGTTTTTCAAGTAAACGGTTTGAGCCGTTTCACAGGCCCAATTATATGGTCCAAGAGTACATTGATGGGGCTGAATGTGAAGTTCCGGTACTTAGTATAAGAGGAACTCCCACAGCACTCCCGCCTGTTGGTATTAATCTATATGGTAATAAAATCCTTGATGAAAAGGCATCAGCTAATAACCATTATGGCTTCTATGCTTTAGAGGATACTCAAACAAAAGCAACGATTGACGCAATTAAAAAATATGCTGAGGAATCGTTTCAATTGTTACAAATGGATGTTTATGGGCGCATTGATTTTCGAATTGACGCAAATGGGAATCCGTATGTTTTTGATGTATCTACAACACCATATACCACCGAGCACAGTTCATTTGCCTTTGATTTTAATAATCTCGGATTCGATTATAACGATATCTACCAAGCTATCATTGCATCCGCACTCTTGCGGTCAAAAGGTTTAGAAAGATAAAAATTGAAGATCTGAAAGCAAAAAACCGCGTCCATAGAAACGGCATGATGGGTCTTGAATATGAGAACAGGCCGCCAAAACAACTTGATTATAGTCTATGGCATCTCCCTTGAAAGGTTCTTCGGATACCAAAAGACGTTCTTGGATATGTCGCTTTGCCTTAAAAATCGGTACATCGGAATACAAAAGAGGGACATCCAAAGTTTCCAATATTTTTAGTTCTGACATAGCCTTAGCGAGATTTTTTTGTAGCAAAGCACCTGCAAAATTGAGATCATGCAAATAATATTTATAGTATGCGTCCGTATCTGCAAGGCGTCGATTTGCCTCTGCAAGTTGGTTAGGCCAGGTATGAAGATCGCAGAGTATTGAAAATGCCAAATGGTTTAAATAAATTACATGGGATACTTCTTCGTCCTGATAGTCTAATATTTTGGAAAATGCTAAAAACGCCTTTTCTGCGGCGAGCATGAGTTTTCCCCGATTACCTAGAACCTGGGATTCTGTCTGTAAATAGTCAAGCAGTATCTTATTATTTTCAATTTTGTAACGGCTTGGATAATGCCAATTTCTGCGTTTTTCAAGTAAGTTTTGGCATTCATTTAAAGCTTGAGTGGCGAGGTCATAGTTTCCAGATATAATTGCATTGGCGGCATGGTTGCAAAGCGCCATATATAAACCGTTGCGATTGTTGTGTTCGCGGTAAAATCGAACGCTTTCACCTGTTAGACGGCAGGCAACTACTGCTGTATAGTATAAGGCCGACTTGCGATTAAAACACGCATTAAGCTCCAAAAATTCAGGACAATAGAAATGATTATTGATAATTTGTATTAAATTCTGCTTGAGTTGCTTCGCTTTATCAGGAACATTTAAACGACCTGTGTACACATTTAACAGAACAAGCGCAGCGCGACAATATTGTTCATCCTCACGAAAGTCAGGAGCTTGAATAACATCGTATAACTCTTCTGCCGTTTGCCTGATCATAATTGGGTTTTCTGCCAATTGAATATGACAAAGAACAATTAGACGTTGACACTCCGACCGGCAAGCCGAACTAAACAACATGGGGCTGATCCCTTGCAAGTGCTGGAGCGCAGTTCTATATTCATATTTTGAAAAGGCAGAGTATCCGTCTAAAAAGCTTTTCATTACGTTACGCTGAGTATCTACATGCGAGGGACTGATACGTTCTAAAAGAGCCTCAATTTCAGGTAAAATATTGTAGACGTCTTCTCTACAATTAAGTTCCGAGGATCTGCGAATATAGGCGAGGAGAAATAGCTGCCATGCTTCACATATAAGTCTGTCATCATTTTTCCAGATACTAAGTTTGAGGTGTTTTCCGCGATTAAAATAATCCTCAGGGTGCCTTTGTTTTAAATAAAGTGCAAATTTTCCATGAAGATATTTTTCGCGTCGCGATAGCCGCATCTTAAAATAATTCCTTATTTTGGGGTTTGTAAAGTGATAACTTTGCTCGCCTGCTATAAAAGCATGTTCTTTAGCCAATAATAGATACTCATCCGCCAAATACAACAATTCTGCATCATCGATAGATGGTTCATCAATAAAATAGGCCGTTTCATATTGTGAGAAGCAGGCGTCAATTATAGAAAGTGGTTCTAATATACTGCATGCCTGGCGGTCACGTTCTGGGAGATCATTATATCGCCTGTCTATAATCTCGTTGAAGTTCATAATCGGGCCACTTTCGTTATTTTCGTAATATTTTGCTACCATAAGCATGAGTGACAGGTCATTACCAGCGCAAGCCCTAATTTCGTTTAAATTAAAAGGATAAGTATATCCTTTCTGATGTAGTATAGAAAGTAAGTTGGCATCACTTATCGAAGGAATAAACAAGTCTGACCATATAAAACCGTTATCCCATGATATCTTTTCGTGAGATATGAATAAGATGATTATACGGTAATCGGCCATTAATCCTAATTCTGGTAGTGTAATTTTTTGGAGGAACTGCTTGGATGGAATATCCCAGAGGTCAAAGTCATCAGCGACGAATAGGACATTTTTGTTTGTTTCTGCCTGTTTTTTAATATTGGTAAGCAAAGCCTCTTCGCTTGGGGATAAGATAAAATTCGTCTTTTCCTTTTTAGGAATATCGCCTCCAAATTGGAAGGACAAGGGAATTGGTAACGTATTAACACCAAATGAAATTCTACTAGCAAAGTTTATTTTGCTTTTTGAATATAATTTCGTACCAATATGCCATGTTAAATAGGGCGACAGGTCAGGATCTACGCCTCTGATGTAAAAAAACATCCAGTTCTCTTGAAGTATATCCTTAATCCCAAGCGCAATTGTGGATTTCCCGCTGCCAGTACTCCCACGAAGGGTTATTCCTCTGTTCCTCTCATCGGTTAACAGCAAAGCGTAAATCTGCGACACAATATCACTCTGATAATCAGCCAGATTCATAACAAAACCCCATCTTTACCTGATAATTGCATATTATCCTTTACTTATATAAATATCTGAATTGTAGAGGCCAATAAATATCAACCTACCTAGACATATATTCTGGGCATATCCCAAATTTATGCAATTGCATAAATTTGGTTAAATCGTTTAATAGCTTTTTATTATTAAGAGAATTCACGATACACTCCCAGAAGAAGTCATTTCGAAATCCCACTTTACCTGTTTCAGACTGGGCTTGGATCTTTTAACCCACTTGAGTTAAACGACCTAAAATAACAATATTTTACCATCATTGAATCCAGAAAGTTTAAAAATTCTGTCGAAATCCAATTTGAAAATATCTAAAAGGGGCAAATACTTATTAATGGCGGTGTTGGTAAGGAGACCAAAGGAATTTCACCCTTTGCTTTTTATGTTTCTCCAGATGGCCTTTCTCTTTTGTTATTCAATGCAACGCCCCCTTTCTGTTAAATAAAAAAGACTCACATTCGACCCATGTGGGGCTTACAATGGGAGAGTCATCCGCAACCTACCGTTCTCCCCGCCAGTAAATCTCCTAAAATAAGAAATGCCCATGCTATCTACACAGGCACTGATAAGCTTTAGGACGTTTAACAAAAAAAGGTGTGATATTCTCCATATTACAATTAAATAAGGTTAATCCATACTAGGCTTTGCTTCATCTGACTGAGTATTATTCTTTCTTATAGCATTTAAACTTTACGTTAGCCTTTATATAACCGCCTCCTGTTGTACTAGTAAACTTAAATTAAATTGCTCCGTTCTTTTGTTGTGTTATGAACTAAATCTTCTCAAACTCAATAACCCATACCCAAGGGTTATCTTTCCAATTACCGTAAACTCCGTCCCAAACTATTTTAAATAGTGTCGTGCTGCTGCCTACTAATTCACCACTTTCTATGTCGTATGACGGCAAGAAGCAACCTTCCGCCCTTGCATCCATTTCAGTAATATCCTGTAATCTCTCAACACTGACGTTTGTCACTTTAAGGAATAACCTTGCAGCGTCCCGCGTCATGTGGATTGATGGCTTCCAATTTACATGTTCTTCTGGATGCACCCCGTTAGCCTTATATCTGTAATGCTCAAATTCACCATTATGCCAATATTCAACCCATGTTTCCCTAACCCAAAGAATATCACCAACCTGATATGGTGCATGCTTAGGTAATGCTGAGACACCAAATATTCGTTTACTTGGGCTAACAGTATCGTCTATGCCCCATTTTTTCATTACTAGGTTTCCATCACATATAATACAATTTTTTATAATCCGTCTCGTCTGGGTCTTTTTGCCTGCTAGTATTACTCTAACCATTTCCGTGTTGAAAAGTATTGGCTTTTCCATTACTCCACCACCTTAAATCGCCGCATGGTTGAAATATTCACTAACTGGTTTGTGTATCTTGTTGCGATTTGAATGAACTATGCAACAAGATTTTCTGGTTGTATTGTTACCTTTTGGTCTAAAAAATCGTCTAATTTACAAATATTAACTAGGGGGAACATGCAAATGAAGAAGATTATTATCCTATCAATAATAATTATAGCTTTTGCTTTAGCTTGGAAAATGCAAAACACTAGCCCTCATGAACCAATATCGATTAATGAGGTGGCTAAAATCGAACTTCGGGGAGACATTCCTTCTCACGTAAGCCGAACAGCAACTAAAGCAGAACTTGAAAAAATCGTTCTATGGTTTAATTCATTAACTAATATAACAGAGAATAAAGAATTCGCAGGGAGTACTCCCTCTGCAGGGATCAGAATAATCCTGAAAAACGGAAGAGACATTTCCATTATCAACTCAGGTAAGGATTTTGAGGTTCAACGTACTGTTAATCTTAAAACCGTATCTTACTGGGCAAAACAAACGGAGATTAAGGAGTTATTAAAGGAGTTGGCACATGAGGAAAAACTCGAAATTCAGATAAAAAAGCCAATAATTTACTTATACCCTACTTCAGAACAAAGGGTTTCTGTAAAGTTGGATTTTCACGGTTATCTTAAGGTTACATATCCTGAATATAACAATGGTTGGCATATAATTGCACAGCCAGACGGCACTTTATTAAATATTAAGGATAGTAAAGAATACTCTTATTTATTTTGGGAAGGTGTTAGCAACTTTAATGATTGGAATTTATCAAAGGGGTATGTAGTTAAAGGTGAAGATACGAAGAAGTTTTTACAAGAGACCCTCTCTAAGATGGGCTTAACTCCAAGGGAATATAATGATTTTATTGTTTATTGGTTGCCTCAGATGGTAGATAACAAGTATAATCTTATTCATTTTGCCCAAAAAGAATATGAAGAACTTGCACCCATACATGTTTACCCAAAGCCCGATTCTATTCTTAGAGTGTTTATGGTTTTCAAGCCATTGGACAATTATCTTGAAATAGATAAACAGACTATCAATGGTTTTGTGCGAAAAGGCTTTACGGTTGTTGAATGGGGTGGAGCTGAGCTACACTAACCCGGCTCTAACAAAAGGGTGGTCATAATATCCTTAATTTTTTATTGAACTAACCTGCCCATTTGTTTAAGAAATGCACACCTCTTAAAAATACGTACAAGAGTTTTTATGAAGTTGTTACGTATTTTATAGCCAATGCGTACCAGGTATTAGCCAGCCAAGAAGGTAAGCCGATAAACCTTATCAGGGGGTGCACTTCATTGTGTGTGGCTCTCAACAATCGGAATTGTGGCTCAAACCTATCATAATATTCACAATACGAGACTTTAACTCTTCCCGCCTATTTTCAAGTTCCTTTAACCTGCTAACCTGCCGAAATTTAGAGGTACCGGGTACCTTCGTGAACAGGAGACCTGCTCTGCAGGAATCCTGTTCGCCGAGTAGTAATGAAAATTTGCATAGTACTCTGGATACCATTGCCAGTCTCAGTGCCAAATTCGTATTAGCCATATGATGTGCGATTGCTAGTTAATGGTAATGGGACTAGGACTAGTAAATAAATTTTTTCGCCGATATACACTTAATACCATACCCATCATAGCCATGTTAATCACCGTTTGGGAACCGCCGTAGCTAAAGAAAGGCAAACTGATACCGCTTATGGGTGCATAACCTAAAGTCATTAATATGCTCCAGATAAAGTGCAATGCTAGAATACTAGTTAGCCCACTAACCAGCAGTCGGCCAAAACTATCCTTTATCTGTTTAACCGCACTTATCATTATTGCTATTAAGGATAGTGCTAACATAGTAACCACTGCACCGCCAGCCCAACCAAAGGTATATACTATATACGAAAAGATCATGTCGGTATGTAATTCAGGTAAATTCCCCCCAAAGGTAAACCCCTGTCCCCATAGCCCTGCCAATTTTATAGTCTCAATTGATTGGATGTAAATATATCCACTGCCCGCAGGATCATTATAAGGGTTAATAAAAGATAACATTCTTTTCAACATATATGGCTCGGTAACGATAGCAAATACAAACACACCAATTGGTATTGTTGCAATGCCCACCAGCTGTTTTTTACTTACGCCGGATAACAACATTAATACTAAAAACATCACTGTATATATAACTGCGGTGTTCCATGAAGAACTCATTAAGTAAAGGATATTCGGCACTAGCAGCAATAATACGGTATTAACAAACCAATTGGGTTTAGACCAGTCTGTGTTGAAAAAAATGCCGGCCAAGGCCGCTGCCAATAGCACTGGAGTCACATCAACATAATTAATGTTGATAAACCCCAAGTTCAAATATGGTTTACCGTTAACCATAGTCCCACCAAACACCAACAGCATTAGCCACACAAACATGGTACCAGCAAACAAGTGCCATCCATAAAACTTTAGTTTGCGGTAATCAAAATAAGCCAGACCTAAAAGTACTGCCAGGCCAATAACAACATAAACTACACTATTAGTAAAAACAGATACGGATATATGTCTCATTAGTAAACCTTGTATTTCTACCGAATACAGTGTAAATAACCCCATCCCTGCTAGCATAGCTACGATTAATAATAGCAGCCAATTAATGGGTGGTTTATGGGTTTGATGTAACTGTTTACCCAACGCCACCGAATCTCCCATTCTGCTAATAGCCATTTCAATAGCCTGTTGCTCCTTCATACCTTCAGCAGTATACTCCAATACACAATCCTCAATATGGGCAAGCAATTCTAACTTTACTTGCTCATGCACTTCACCCCATTTTATATAGGTACAAACATTATTCAAATATTCCTGCACCTTAGCGTTCTGCGCTAATGACATACAATTGCCTCCCCCAAAATTTTATCTACCGTTGACCGAAATACCACCCATTCACTACATTTTTCTTTAAGCTGATCACGACCCTTTTCAGTGATGCGGTAGTACTTCCTATGGCGGCCACCATTAGCGTCAGACCAATAAGATTCCACCATGTCATCCGCCTCTAAAGAATGCAAAATGGGGTAAAGTGTGCCTTCCTTAAAAGCAAGTACTCCGCCAGATGCAGTTTCAATCTCCTTAATCATCTCATACCCATACATAGGATTGCGATCAAGCAATTTTAAAATCAAAATGACGGTGCTGCCCTTCAGCAATTCTTTGTTGACCTTCATCTAAATTATCCACCTTTATTTTACTATTGATATGCGATGCATCGTATATCTAGGTATAATTATAAAAGTATACCCCACTCTCGTCAACTTCTTTTTTACAAATGTTCCCTGGAACTACAAGTACAGGCTGCTATTCGTGAAAGGCAGTTAGGTGGTGGAGATGGTATCTTACTAAGCGGGGTGGGTGGAATTAAAAGACCCCTCCGGGGGAGGGGTGAAGAAATGATTAACTGCAAATGCTTGGGAGTGGATAAAGTAAAGTCAGTCCTTCGACACCAAGACGTTATATTTCAAGGCTTGCAGGTTTTTACCTGCAAGTCTTTTTTGTTGTGTTTTGGTCGTATTTTTATCAGGATGCGCGCGCCCGTACATCTTTATGCGTGGTGCGAAGTGGTCAGCCGCGCACATTATGTTTTTGGAGGTGTCTCATCGTGTCGAGAAGAAGAAAAAATGACTTAAAACCTTGAATTAGAAAGATAAGAACCTCGCCACACATTTGGCGGCATACCTTCGCCCGGCTTTATATTCTAAACGGCGGAGATCCCTTCTCACTAAAAAAATATTGGTCCATAAGAGTTGGGAAATGGTTCATTTGCATTAGCCTTTATATAACCTCCTCCTGTTTGTACTAGTAAACTAAAATTAAATTGCTACGTTCTTTTGATGTTATACGCAATAACTACCTTCTTGCTTTATGTTCCTTAATCCATTGGGAAATATACTCCCTTGATACTAATAATCCACTCCCATCTGCCAGTTAAACTTCGGGTGCAGGGTGTTCAGTTTCCATATAAATTACATTCGTTTTTCGAGAGAACTAATCAGTACATAACCAAAAACCAAACCAGCGACAGTTTGGCTGAAGTAAGAGTTAACTAATAAGACCTGAATCCGGCTGGGCATCCAATGGGTTAGGTGAAAAAAGAAGTAAAATGCTTTAAATAAGGCAATATAAAGTGCTGGCAGACCAACAGCCAGTAATTTTACCCAATCATAATACCAGCGTCCCTGTTGTCGAATATGCTTAATCAAATGGGGTAGGGCTAAATAAGCACCAACTACCAACGGCCAGATCATAATAAAGATCATAGGGGTCATCAAAGCTCGGGTATAATACATCTCTAGCCACAAGAGAAATCCTAAAAAAATAGTATAAAGAAAATACCAAAGGAATCGTCGTAAATTTTCCAGAAAATTACCTCCTTTGAGGTGTTAAAAAAATAATTCTTTTTAATATACGCTATAACTACAACAACGAATGTTCTTTCAAATTATGCCGTTAGACCGAAGGCCCGTTCATTCTCGCTCAATGTGGCCACAAATTCAGGTGTAATAGGTACACAGTCAACTAGGCTGCAAATAGCAACCACTGACCCAAAAGGGACATTAACTTTCATTCGCGGCATTGTAATATCTATACTTGTTCCTTTTCCCATAATTTTGGCAGGAATGATTTCTGTTAAATTTAACTCTACTAACTTAAACATAAAATCGCTGATATATTGATTTGGCTTTTTATTAGCCGCATGTATCGCTAAAGGCCCCCGGTACTTAGTTTCCCAAGACCGGGCAATCTTTTTGACTCCGATGGACACCGGGGAGGCCCAGGGCTGCCAGATGGTTATAGCCTTCATAATTAACAACTCCTTACTGTGTTTAGTGGTTGAAGTGCATACTACGTGCTATTTGCCATCTTCCACGCTTTTTCGTAATCTTCTGGTGTAAACTCAAATTCGATTAGTCGTTTTACGCAACATTTAGCTATACTATCCACCAAGGAACTACCGGCTTAATAGTTTTTAGTCAATCGGCATGGTAAAACTAGCCTCAAAAATACATAAATCAAAGCTTCTTGCTTTAAGGGCTGAAGGGCTTTGCTTTTACTTGGGTTTTTATTTAATTGTTTACTTAGAATTATTTACACTCCCATTCAAGATCATCCTATCCACCCAACCCTCCCTTTGCATTCGCTGCATTTTGTCCACCGATGTAGATTGTTTTCGCATTACCGCAAAAATCATGGATGTCATCTATAAACCTGTAATAACTCCTTGGATTCTTCACGGGTTGTCTAGGTAATGCAGGTCATTCATTCCCTTGCAGCATGTTCAGCGCATCCGGACAGAGCTTCCCGATAAGGCCTGGGCTCCATAGGCGAGAAAGGATTTCTCCCAGCTATCAACGTAAGACCCGGTGGCCCACTCAGCCATGATTACCGCCGTTCCTTCCGGCAGCTCAAGCTCCGCCAAAGGGTTTTCTGCTAATTTCTCTGCACCGATGGGGTAAATCGTTAATTTATTTTTAGTTTTAACCAAGGCGATATCCTTATTGGGTGAAGTGAAGGCGTCCATGGCATCGGGAACCCGGTCTTTGATATTATGCCAGCTTAAGACGAGGGTATCATAGAAAATCAAATTAGCCGGCGGGATGATCTTGAGCTCAAAGTCTGTTTGCTCAAACTCCCCGCCGCTTTGATAATTGACTCTCCCGATAAGAAACCAATGGCCGTTTTTCCGTACCAGGCCAAGATTTTCCCCGGACTCATCTCGGTTAAGCAAGGTAACCCCTTTGTCCCTTAAATCCGCAACAGACTGTTCCCTGGCACTCAAATAAGCATTCAATTCATTATCTCCCAGTAAATCGGGCACCTTTATTTCGATAGGCGATGATAATTTGTCCACCGGAAGCACCTGCAATTGATTAACCCCGGCGGTTCTCTTTTCAATGGCCACATAATTATTACCAATATAATGGATGATTCTTAGTGCCGGATCAGTATCGGCTTGATCGCCTGTTCCTTTTTTCCCCTTCTTCGTGTCGGGAATCTTGGTCGCCACATTGCGGGCCGTCAGGATATTGCCTGTCTCTCCCGCGGCAGAGCTATCCTGGACATCAAGCTCCCAAAAACCGCTGGTGCGCGGAAAAAAAATCCGTTCAGCCGCCAGGACCGGGTGAAGTCGCTGATGCTCGACGGCAATCCAAAGTGTCTGATAGGTATAGTCGGTGCCCGAAGGTATCCTCAGTCCCAGCAAGACACCGGAAATCCCTTCGTTGCGGTTCAGATTCAGATGCTGAGCATTGGTATTAGCTACTCTCAGCGTACTGTCTGCCTGATCAGCAACTTTTTTCAAGAGTAGCTTTTTATTTTGCATGAAGAAAATCATGTTTGTATCATCAAGCTTCATAAATTCGCCCAGATAATTGGCGGCAGCGTAAACAGTTATGACATCGACCTTCTCGGTTTTCGGGACAGAAATACCGGTAGACGGAATGTATTTCATCATCAAGTAATCGGCTGCATTCACCCTTTTGATTTTATAAGAAAGCTTGTCCCAGACATGTCCGCCAAAGGCGACAGCACCTGCAGCAAACTGGACATCACTGCCAACCCATTGCCGGGTTGCCTCTTCCCCATTGCCGTTGGTATCCAGCTCTCGAAGCACCGTCCATTTACCAACTAACGGATGGAATGGGTTGGACGGCGGGATAATCTTACCAGCCGATTCGCCCGAAGATTCCGCGCAGCCACCAAGCATGAGCAGCAAAAAAGGAAGCAAGAGAAGCAGGTATTTTTTAACCATTGGCACGCACCTCTCTAGGCAGAGTAATGACGACGGTTGTCCCCACATTGACCTCGCTGCTGATTGCCAACCTACCTTTCATCAGGCTGACGATCTCGTCACAGATGGATAAACCAATGCCGTTTTGGGAACGCGAACTCTTGCCTTTATAAAACTTTTCTTTCACCATTGGCAGTTCCCCGGCAGCAATGCCGCACCCGCTGTCGGCAATCGTAAAGGTATATTCTATTTCCCCGACCTCAGCGTGAAAACTGACAGATCCCTCAGCAGCTGTAAAATTCAAGGCATTATCCAGAATATTGATCAATACTTGTTTCAACCGGTTAGCATCTGTCCACAGATCGGGAAGGTTTTCCGGGTAAACAACTGTGAAATGAATATTATCCCGCAGCGCCCGTGGCATCAGTTGTTTGCGGATATGTTCCATAAGCTCGGCTAAATTAACATTTTCATATTCAAGCTTGATCCTGCCGGAAACGAACTTGGAAAAGTCCAGGAGCTCTTCGACCATCCGAGTAAGCCGCTTCGTCTCCTTGGCAATGATACCGAGGCCGTCGTTCAGCATTTCTTTCTGCTGAAATTTTTCGCTTTGCAGCGTGATCGCCCAGCCCATAATCGAGGTCAACGGGGTACGCAATTCATGGGAAACGGAAGATATGAAATCATTTTTCAGCTTTTCTTTTTTGGTGATTTCATCAGCCATGTAGTTCAAGGTATCCGAAAGCTTGCCGATTTCGTCATCTCGCTTTTTCTTGCTCTTGATTTGAAAATTGCCTGCCGCCATACTCTCGGCGACAGCTGTCACTTCCCTCAGGGGGATAAGAATGGTATTGGCTAAAAAGATACTGAGCAAACCGACGACCAGTGCAACCAAAAGGCCGATGGCAATAAAAATTTTAGCTGTGTCTCGAATGTCCTGATCAATGGCATCGGTAGAAGCAATAAAACGTAAAGCTCCGACAATTTGACCCTCCGATTTTAAAGGATAAGTTACTGCCATAACTTTCTGATTGTTTAATTTCCCCACCCATTCCCCCATCTTGTCATTGAGCGCATCCTGTATATCCGCCATGGGCTCTCCTTGTTCCGTAATTATCCCCAGAGAGTTCATGACAATCTTCCCGTCCCGATCGACAATCTCCACTTCGGCATCGCTTTGATTCCAAAAGGCATCCACATTATACAGAATATTATCTTCCAAAGAGGTATCGGAATAGTATTTGGAATACATATCCGCGCTGATTTTGACCTGGTTGGTCAGGTTGCCCCTTAGGCTACCGTAATAATTTTGCTGAACCGTATAGATCAGCAGCACTTCCAAAATGGCCACCGAAACCAAAATCACGATCATGAAATTGGCCGTCAGTCTCCCTCTGATCCCTTTCATGGCAGCCTCCCGCCGGACTCCAGCTGCCACCGGTAACCGGAACCCCAAACAGTCTTAATATACCGAGGCTCAGAGGGATTATCTTCAATTTTTTCCCGGAGCCGCCGGATATGCACATCCAACGTTTTGGTATCCCCAAAATAATCTTCTCCCCAGACCGCATTCAGCATCTCATCTCGTTTCAGAGCTTTCCCCGGGTTTTCCATGAACATTTTTAATATCGAATATTCCGTGGGGGTCAGCTCCACTTCCCGATTGTTTCTGAGCAGTTTATTAGCAGCAATATCCAGTCGCAGATTGCCATAAATATAGGTCGTTCTTTCGGTTTCAAACCGGTTTCGGCGTCTTAGCATGGCTTTAATCCTGGCAATCAATTCAAAGGGATTAAAGGGCTTGACCATATAATCATCCGCTCCCAGTTCAAGACCCATAATTTTATCCGTATCCTGCCCTTTGGCCGTCAGCATGATAATGAGCGGTTCCGGCATGGTTTCGCGAACATGCCGACAGACTTCCAGACCGTTTATCCCAGGCAGCATCAGATCCAGCACCACCAAATCGGGAAGGAACGCCGTGAGCACAACCAGTGCCTCCTCCCCGCTGGCCGCTTCTCCCACTTCGTATCCGGCCATCTCCAGATTGAGGGTGATGAAACGCCGAATCGAAGCTTCATCTTCAACAACCAATACTTTTATCTTCTGATCGTGCATATTATCATTCCTTAGATTTTTTGTTATTATAACACGATTTATGTTTATCGTTTTGATTGGACATCAAGGCTTCGATCAGCATTTCCCCGTAGGCTGCCATACCCGTCTGGGTCAGATGAACACCGTCCGAATAAAAATAATCGTCATGACCGCTGCTGGCTGAATGCCAATCGATCAGCCTAGCCTTGGGGTAAGGCTCCGCCACCTTTCTCAGCGTCTCATTCACTACCGCTTCCCAAGGCTTCGGGACACGGGCATTCACCAGCACGATCTCCGTAGTTCCTTGCAAGGAGTCCAGGGTCTCTGTTAACTGCTTTTCTGTAAACGAACCGTTTGTGCCTAATTGAATAATCACGATTCTCCCCAGCTTACCTTCCTTTTCAAGCCTGGAAATGACATGCGGAGCCTGATACATCTGCCTACCGATTTGCGCGTCGATTACAATGCCCGGCAAGCGTTCTTGCAAAACAGATTCCACATTGATGATTAAGGAATCCCCAATGACCGTAATTTCATCTCCCTTGACCTCACTCTTTTTATCTGCCACAGCAGGTTCCACGGTGACAGCACCAGCTTCCCTGTCCGTCCCCTGAATTTGAGCTTGTTCTGTAGTCACGGTCGTCACCTGGCTGTCTAAAGCTTTAGCCGAAATTTCCGTGTTTTCATTGGGGGTCACGAATAACAGCAAAAAAACCAGCACGATACTGAACGTAATCTTTGCGCTGTGGGCCAACCACGGAAAGGCCGGCGTCCGCCTCCGTACTCGTTTCCGCCGTCCGTAACGGATCGGCTCCTCGATCATGTAGCGGGACAGAGCCGCCAGGATAATGCTTGCCGCAATTTGCCAGAGGATGCGTGAAAGATTCGGGCCTTCCGTATTGACAACCGGATTCGTCAGGATGATGATCGGGTAATGCCACAAGTATATCCCATAGGAACACTCTCCCAGCCAACGCAAGGGACCCCAGCTGAAGAACCGGCCCAGATAGCTGGCCGGGTGGGCCAGAACTGCCACCACACAAGCCGCCGCAAAAGAGAAGAGCAGGAGTCCGCCTTGATAGAGAGAGGTCTGGTATTGGTTGGTTTTGCCGATCATCAGAAGTACCACCAATAACCCCAGGCTTCCTACCGCATCCAACGTCCGTTTCTTTTTTCCAGACAAGTCTGCGTTCATTTTCCGGCTGGGCCATACCATGGCCAGTGCAGCCCCCACAAGCAAGGCGAAAACACGGGTATCCGTTCCATAATAAACCCGACTGGGGTCATGACCCGGTATGTACATCAGTGCCATCGCTGCAGCAGAAGCCAGAGCGACGACAACGGTTCCCAACATCAGCCATTTGCGCTGCCGGAGACAGCGCAGCCCCCATCCCAGAAGAAGGGGCCAGAAGAGATAAAATTGTTCTTCTACCGCCAAAGACCAGAGGTGGCCCAGCGGGGACGGCGGACCAAAGCTTTCAAAATAGGATACCTGATGGAAAATCAGATACCAATTGCTAGTATAGAATACTGCGGCCAACGCTTCCTGCTTCAAGGCCGCCAGGCGTTCTGGTGCGCAAAGCATCACCCAGGCCATCACGCCTGCCAGCATCACAAAAAGAGCTGGCAGTAGCCGCCGGGCTCGGCGTAGCCAGAAATCCTTCAAATCAATCGTTCCGACGTGCTCCCATTGCTTCAGGAGAATATTGGTGATCAAATATCCGGACAACACAAAGAATAGACTTACCCCTAAAAGCCCTCCCGGAGCCCAGGTCAGATTGAGATGGTAGGCAATCACTGCAAACACCGCCAAGGCCCTCAATCCGTCCAAGCCCGGCATATAGCCGGTAGAATCCGTCCGCAATCCCCTTTGCTGTCGCTTTGATTGCCAATTCAATTGATTTGTTTTCTTGCTGCAATTCATGTTATCTTCACTTTCCACTTATGCCAGGCCTCCGTTTTTGCCGTCATAGCCGCGTCTTCCTTTTTACCATACCAAGTTTTATGCTTCATTGTTTTACAAAATAATTAAAATTTCTTACGAAAAAGTTAAAATTTATCAAAAAAGTACGAATCGTGAATAAAAAGAAAAAGAGCAAGTAAACGCTCTTTATGCCAACCGTGATTTGGTGAATTTTACGAATTCTGTAAACAGTTTTTTATCTCTCCTTTATTTCCGCTCCGGCAGTCCTATATATTCTCATTTTCAGTGCAACCTCCTAAATTAAATACTTTAAAAAATAAAATCCCGGGCTATAACCCGGGAAAAATTTGAATTATATTATTCTTTTAAGGCACGCAATCAAAAAATCAGCAACCTCGAACCATTGCATGGCATCAGCTGATCTTGGTTGCCATACCAAAGTCTACTTAACAAAGGTAACCGGGCATTCAGATAAAGCTAAAACCTTATGGCTTACACTTCCAAGGACAATACTCTGAAGGTCTGTTAAACCCCTTGTCCCCAACACGATATGGTCATATTCACCCAATTTGGCGAACTCAACAACTTTTATGGCTGGATCACCGTCGATCAGCTTGGTTGTTACACATAACCCAGTATGTTTAAGAATTTCTTCATGATCATTAATAATTTTATAACCTTCGCTTATAACCCGCTGCTTAATTTCTTCAATTTCTGAAGAGGTATTTCTAAGTTTATTTATTTCTTTTCTGGAATTTATAACATGAATCAGTGTAATATTTAAATCTCCTTGTTTTTTGGCTACTTTAATGACATAATCAACTGCTCGTTTTGCATTTTCGGAACCATCAACTGCTAATAGAATTTTATTCATTAACATTTTTACTCACCTCCGAACTGCTTTAGAATTATTCTACCATAATAGGAAATGTTTATCAGTGCCATAAATTAATTATTAGATAAATCACACTACTGTTTTATTAAAAGGGGCTGTTACACAAGAACCAATTGGTTCATTGTACAACAGCCCCTTTATATATTCTTTACTCGTCACATCCGCATCACGATCCCTAAACATTTGGAGGACTGTCCTTATTTATATTTTATGGATGCCGCTCCGTAGTGTTGTCATGTCATAGGTGTAGATTAGCTACAATTTGTATTAAATTAAGAATAAGCAATTTATAATAAACACGTATAACTCATATACTACTTCTTATTAGGTTATGAGGAGCGGTTATTATGAAGATTGCAATTATAGGTGCTGGCGTATCGGGTCTTTCTGCAGCAATTTCCTTGGAAAAGTATGGAATTGTACCCGATATTTTCGAGCAAAACTCATTTATATCTGACCATTATTCGCATGTTGGCGTTTTGTTTAATATGGCCTATAGAGGTATTTCAACGAAACCTTTAAAACACATAAATAAGCTGCTTTCAATCGAAATATCTCCTCTAGAAAGGATAACCGACTTAATTATTCACAGCAGACATTCTAAGGCTACAATTTCAAAAGAAACAATCGGTTTTAGTTTTATTATGGGACAAGAGCCACTATCTATTGGCAATCAACTTCTAAATAATATCAAAAACTCTAAGATTCTTTATGAGCAAAGGCAATCGGTAGAGGAGCTAAGTAAAAAATATGATTATGTTATAGTTGCCACTGGAAGCAGAGGAGAGGATTACGTTGCAGATCGGTATTTAACAGATTGGAAACAATACCTTGCTACCCATACTAGGGTGGCTAAATTATATGGTGATTTTAATACGAATACAGCTATTGTATGGGGTAATAAAGAAATCGTTAAAGATGGTTATGGTTTTTTTGCACCCTTCAGCTCTAAAATAGGTTCATTGTATGTTACGATCCCACATTTAAAAAATTGGGAAGAGTTTAATTATTGCTGGAAAAAGTTTTTAAAAAAGGAACGTATCCTTGAAAAAACAACTCTTCTTGGAACCTATGATCGAACCCATGTAGCGGCAAATTCAAGCACTAAGCAATGGAAGAACTGTCTTTTCGTTGGGGATCAAGGTGGCTTCTTAGATCCCTTTTTAGGTCTAGGTGCTGCCACCGCAATTATTACTGGCATTATGGCGGCTAAGTCAATCGCTCTAAATAAAGATTACGATGAACTAACACAGAAATATAAAAAGATCATAAACACAATGAGCAACTTTAGATACTTCTATGACTCGATAGATGATGATACCTTTGATAAAATAGTCAAAACAGAAGCAAACCCCTACATTAATAAAATTATATATGGAACAAATATTGACTGGCTTAAATATGGTTCCAAAGCAATTGGTCCTTTTGTATCGGAAAAAACATCTCCAAACTTTCACGAAATTAGCTCCTCACCAACTTAACAGAAAGCTTTTGGTCATATTTAATGGGCTGGGCATAATGAGTATCGGGCAAGGCTATGGTTGGATTGCACAGCATATTATGCTAAAAAGGTTTGCCTTGACACATTAAAAAACGAACTCCCTGTTATTCTGAGAGTTCATTTGTTAAGGTCTAGATTAGACACGCCTAACACCTCGTTAACCTCTAAGGGTTGCTTTTAGTCTATTTGTATTAAGTAAAAGTCCTAATGCCTGACGAATATCCGTTACCACAATATCCGCAGCATTTACTGCTTTAACAGAAGCCCCTTCACCCCCAATAATTACAATACCTAAGGCTGCTTTCTTTAGCATCAAACAATCGTTGACACCATTTCCTATTGCTACTGCATGCTCTGCCCCGATGGAGTTTATAAAGTCCTCTTTTTCTTGTGCGCCCAGGTGGTTTTGTAGGATTACCACTTCTCCATTTAAGTCCTTACATTCAGCGACAACCCGGCCGAAGGTGTCTGCTGTAATCACATAGATTTTTAGATCACTCGATAAGTGATTTAGCTGCTCTAATACATCTTCTTCTAAATATCCATCCAAGGCGATCGTTCCGTTAAAGTCCAAAACCAGAGAGTAAAACTGCATTTGACCTATTCCTGGTATTTCCACTGAAATCACTTAGATTCCCCCTTACCATGTTAAACCAGATATAAAGTCCCTTGTTTCTTGTTCTTTCGGGTTGGCAAATAAAGCTTCTGTCTTCCCTTCCTCTATTACTTGCCCATTCATTAGAAATATTGTAATATCGGCAATTCTTTTAGCCTGAAAAAGATTATGTGTAACCAATATAATGGTTAGTTGTTTGGCAAGTTTCTTTAGCAACCCTTCTATAATCTTTGTGGCCGAAGGGTCTAAGTTCGAGCAAGGTTCATCCAGCAACAGGATCTCTGGGGAAACTGCCAACACACGGGCTATGGAGAGCCGTTGGATTTGACCACCTGATAATTCCCTAGCCGGATGATTCAACTTGTCTTTAACCTCCTCCCAGAGTCCCGCTTGCTCTAAGCAGTTCTCACAGATTACATTCAGTTTCGCTTTATTCCGTTCACCGAAGTAACGAACTCCAAACAGTACATTTTCCTTAATACTCAAAGGAAGCGCAATGGGAGTTTGGAAAACCAAGCCGATTCTTTTCCTAACCCATGAGGTATCTTTGCATTCATAAATGTTCTCCCCTGAGAGATTCACCTTGCCTTTAATATGATATCCTTTGTCTAATTCCAAGGTTCTGTTCAGGCTCTTTAAGAGTGTTGTTTTTCCGCAGCCGGATGGCCCGATGATCGCATGCAGTTTATTTTTACTAAAGGAAAGATTTATACTCTCTAATATTTTACTATTGCCAAAACTAACTTGTAAATCCTCCATTTGTAAGGACATATTAACCCTCCCTTCTTTTCTGATACCTCAAGCACATGGCGATAACATTTAGAATCAGTAACAGAGAAACCAGAACCAGGGCAGTTCCGTAGGCTTTGTCCAGAGAAACTTGCTGGCTAAATAAAATATAGAGATGATAGGGTAGTGCCATTACCGGTTGAAATAAATCCCCCGTCGATGGCGTAGCTATGGCAGCGGCAGTAACCATAATAGGAGCAGTGGCACCAGCCGCATAGCCCATGGCTAAAAGTATACCACCGATTATTCCCGGTGCGGCCTGGGGTAACAAAATCCGAACTAAAATATAGCTTTTGGAAACCCCTAGAGAGGTTCCGACTATACGATAATGCTTATTGACAGCAAGCAAGGCATCTCTAGCCGTAACGACGACGACTGGAAAAATCATCATACCTAAGGCGAGTCCTCCTGCTAATAGGGAGATCCCAAAACCCATACGAACCACGAACAAAGCATAACAAAATAATCCTGTGACAATGGAAGGCAGCCCGGCCATACACTGAACCGTGGTATTGATAATCTGGAAAATTACGTTTTTGTGAGCATACTCAGCCAAATAGATTGCCGTGGCCAATCCTGGTAGCGCGGCAATTGATACAGCAAGCATTATCAGGCAAAGTGTCCCCTTAATTGCAGGGAGTATCCCTCCCTCGGTGCCCAGGGGCAGTCCCTTTGGGGAGGCCAGTAAAAATTCCAAATTTATAGCTGAATGTCCCCGGTAGATTAGATAACCAAGGATACCTAAAAGAATGATGAGCAGCAACAGCCCAGCTAACCAAAAAATGACAAGGCAAAGCGTGTCGATTAATCGTCGTAAGGACATATTAATTCACCCCATTTCTTCGGTTCCATCGAAACAGAGCCAATAACAGGTTTATACTAAGAACAAAAATCAGCAATACTAGGCCCGCTGCAAACAAACCTTGATAATGTAAGCTTCCTACTTCTGATGTACCAAGCTCTAAGGCAATCAGTGCAGGGAGCGGCTCTCCCTTACTAAACCAGGAGGTAGGTAGCACCATGGTATTGCCCGCCAACATTAATACAGCCATTGTTTCCCCGGCAGCTCTGCCAAAGCCTAAAATTATTGCGCCAAGCAACCCTTTCTTAGCCAAAGGTATCAGAACGCGTAAGGTCAGGTAAGGTTTAGAAACCCCCAGTGCCAGCGATGCTTGTCGGTATTCCGGGGGCACTGCTCGCAGGGCTGATTCTGAGGCACTAATAATATAGGGCAACACCATAACGGTTAATACAAGGGAAGCACAAAATAATGATTCACCACTGGCCATGGAAAAGTTTACCTCAAAAAATTTCACCAGCACGGTAGCTCCTAGAAAACCATAGACCACGGACGGAATGCCCGTTAACAGATTAATGGCTGGTCGAAGGAAGTTCGTTATCCAGCCAGGAGCAAACTCTGCCAGAAAAATAGCACAGCAAAGACCCAGAGGTGCTGCCATTATTAACGCTCCCAAAGCGGTCCACAACGTACTTAAGATCATTGTACCAATGCCCAATTGCTGAGGTTCTGCCAGAGGATTCCAGTTTAGCCCCAGAATAAACTTAAGGGGACCCACTTCTGTCCAAACTGCCCAGCTTTCCAAAGCCATAAATAGGATGATTGACATTAAAAGTAGGGTCGAACACCAAGCGACCAGCAAGCAAAATGTACCTGTTTTTTCCTGCATCTTTTCACACACCTATAAAAACCTGTGGGTAGTTGAATAACTCAACTACCCACAATTATTTTCCTATTTAACAGCGGGAACAAATCCCATCTCTTCCAAAACCTTCAGACCATCTTCGGACATGAGGTAATCTATAAACAACTGTTGTTTTTGATCTGGCTGATCTTTCGTGACTAGCAGCAATGGTCGGGCAATTTTGTATTCACCGCTGGCGATATTCTCGTTAGTGGGAGCTACACCATCAATATTTAAGGCAATTATTTTACCTTCGTTTTGTTTAATCAAACCAGTGGAAACATACCCAATGGCATCCGCATTTTCTGCCACTTTACCGGCTAATGCACCCATAGAAGGCAGCTGAATGGCTTCTTTCGCTACAGGAGTTTTTTTCATAACCAACTCGTCAAATACCTGGGCAGCACCGCCACCAAGGTCACGAATGGCCAGTACGGTTGGGCGATCCGGCAGCTTGGCATCCAGTTCTTTCCAAGTTTTAACTTCCCCTGCAAAGATTGTCTTAACTTCATCCGTGGTTAGATCGGGTTTCTCTTGTACAATGGGGTTTTTAGGGTTGACTGCGATAGCCAGTGCATCGGAACCCATTTTAATAATCTTTCCATTTGGCATTTTTGCTTGTTCTTCGTCTTTAATCTCCCTTGAAACTAACCCGATGTCCACAGTACCATCTAAGGCAGATTTAACACCAAAACCTGAGCCACCGGTGGAAACAAAGATTACAATGGGTTCTTCGGGTAACTTAGGATCAACGTTATTCCAGGTTTTATATTTTTCTGTAAAGTCATCGGCACACTTGGCAACGGTGGGAGCCAAGGTGCTGGAGCCGCCAAGTTTAATGGATTGGTCTTGGCTGGTAGTTTCACTTGATTGACCACACCCTGCCAGCATCAGCAACACCAATAGACTAACTAGCAGCAACTTAATTCTTTTCATAAGCAACCTCCTAAGCTTAATTCCTTCCTAATATTAACACCTTCTAAAACATAGCATATTTGGAGGTGTATGTTAAATGAATAAAAGTTATATATCTTTTGTCATGTATTACTTTATTTTATGTCTACCAATGGTTTTTTAAATTGGGTTGGCCTTTGGTGTTCTCAATTACAATATTTCGATATACCCTTCTGTTCCATGCACGCGAATTGGTTGTCCATCTTTTATCAGTTTAGTAGCATTTTCCACCCCGACAACTGCCGGTAAGCCATATTCACGTGCGATAACTGCTCCATGGGTCATCATTCCGCCAACTTCGGTAACTAGGCCTTTTATGGATACAAACAA